>JAAETT010000621.1 GCA_024228115.1 bacterium | reverse complement strand
TCTCACGCGCCAAGTCCAAGCCTGGCAAGACGATCGCAACCGAACGACGAAGGGCGTCGACTGGCAATTCACGACCCAACAAGCCCGCGTGAAACTGCGACGACTCTACCCCCAGCTTTTGGTGTGACAAGGGACTAGTGAGTATTCCGCTTCTGATCGGCGACCACCTCTGTCGCCAGGTCTCTGGCTTCGTCTTTCGGGATGCCGAGAATCGCAAGGGCGCGTTCGAGTACGCGTGCGGCGTGGTCGGGCGGGGCGTCACCTCGAACGATCCGACGAACGGACATCAAGGTCAGACCCGCGAGGACATCCAGTGTGACCTCGTCGGCGCCAAACTCGAAACGTCCCTCGTCGAAGCCCGAGGAGAGATCCTCTCGCAGATAGCCAACCATCTCGCGAGAGTAGGAACGGCGATGATCGATCAGACGTAGAACGACGCGACCCCAGTTCGGATCTTCCGCTGCGCGATTCAAGACTCGAAGCGTGGCGAAGGCAAAGCGTCGCGCTGGGTCCTGGTCCGTGGTCTGGGCGGCGGATTCCGCGGCCAGTGAAGTGAGTGAGTGGTCCGCCAGTGCGTCGATCAGTTCGTCGCGGTCGGTGAAGTAGTTGTAGAAGGTGCCGTTGGAGACCTCGGCCCTCGCGACGACATCGCTGATGGTGAGCGCCTCGCCCTTTTCGGCGAGGACCGCGATGCCCGCCCCGATCAACTGATGGCGGGTCCGTTCTCGCTTCTTGTGGCCTCTAGAGGGCTTTCCTTCGGCCTGAGGGGCGGTCATGGGCCGAGTAGAACCGAAATTGGGGGAAAAGTCAATATTGACATAGTTCCCAGAAATGCTGTATGAGTGGGTTTCAACCGAAATGTGCATCAGGGCGAGGGCAGCGGCATGGATCTAGGGATTGCGGGAAGGAGCGCGATTGTCTGCGCTTCGAGTCGGGGGTTGGGGCGCGCTTGCGCCGTTGCGCTGGCCCAGGAGGGCGTCGCTGTCACGATCAACGGGCGAACTCCTGAGTCGCTCGAGGAAACTGCCGACGCGATCCGCGGCGCCACATCGGCCGAGGTCCAAACGGTCCTTGGCGACATCGAATCGGAAACCACGCGTTCGGCACTCCTCGAGGCCTGCCCCCAGCCCGACATTCTCGTGAACAACAACGGTGGGCCTCCGCCGGGCCGGTACCAGGATTGGGATCATGACGCCTGGACCCGCGCGCTCGATTCGAACATGATCGCGCCGGCCTTGATGATCCGTTCCGTTCTCGATGGCATGGTCGAACGGCGCTTCGGGCGGATCATCAACATCACCTCCGCGATGGTGAAGACACCCCTGGCACCGATGGGTCTCTCGACGGGCGCACGGGCGGGGCTGACGGCACTCAGCAAGGGGCTTTCGCGGCAGGTCGCCAGTGCAAACGTCACGCTGAACAACCTCCTGCCGGAACGCTTCGATACGGATCGTCAGAAATTCATGGCCGAGATGCGTTCGAAGATGGGTGGCGTGAGCATCGACGAGGCCTACGAAGAGATGAAGAAGACGATCGCGGCGGGTCGGCTCGGTCGCCCTGAGGAGTTCGGTGCGGCATGCGCCTTCCTGTGTAGCGCGCAAGCGGGTTTCATCTCCGGCCAGAATCTACAACTCGATGGCGGGAGCTACGCAGGCCTCGTCTAGAAGACCGTTCTGAAGCGTTCGGCTCGGCTTCTTCGCCCAGCGAACGCTTCCAATCCCCAAAGGAATACCCAATGTCTCGAATCGAAGTTCCCGTCTTGATCGTGGGTGCCGGTCCAGTCGGTTTGATGGGAGCGTTGCTCCTTGCACGTCAGGGGCTGGAGGCTCGCCTCATCGATCGGCGCGAAACGCCGATTCGCGCACCGGCTGCGCATGTCGTCAACGCGCGCACGTTCGAGATTTGCCGCGCCGTAGGTGTCGACATGGACTCATTCGCAGAGTTCGCCGCTGATCCGAAGGATGCGGGGCACGTGAGGTGGGTGACGAATCTGGCGGGAGAGGAGATCGGTCATCTGCCCTTCGAGCGTCAGACCGACGAGGTGCTGCGCCTTACGCCGACGCCGCTTCGAAATGTTGCGCAACACCGTTTCGAGGCTGTGCTGCGCGATACGTTGCCGAAAGTCGGTGGTGAAGAAATCCAATACGGCCAGCAGTGGGAGAGCTCAGAACAGGACGAGGAAGGTGTGACCTCACGGATCCGCGATCTCGCGACGGATGAGGTCTGCGAGATCCGAAGTCGGTACGTCATCGCTTGCGATGGTGCAGGCAGTCGCATTCGGAAATCTCTCGGTATCGAGATGGTCGGACCGCAGAGTCTTCAGAATTTCGTGATGATCCACTTCGAAGCGAACCTTCGAGAGTTGGTGAAGGAACGACCGGCTGTTCTGTATTGGCTGACGGATCCCAGCTCGCCGGGGGCACTCGTCGCGCACAACATCGACCGGGAATGGGTCTACATGGTTTCCTACGATCCGGATGGCGAAACCGAGGCTGACTATCCGGTGGAGCGCTGCGAGGCGCTCGTGAAGGCGGCGATCGGAAGTGATGAGGTTCCGGTCAAGATCGAGACGATCAGCACGTGGGCGATGAGCGCGCAGATCGCCGATGGCTACCGGGATGGGCGGATCCTGCTCGCTGGAGATTCGGCACACCGCTTCCCGCCGACCGGGGGGCTCGGGTTGAACGGGGGCGTCCAGGACATCCACGATCTCGTTTGGCGATTGGCGGGGATCGAGGCGGGCTGGGCACGAACGGGCTTGCTCGACTCCTACGAGACCGAGCGCCGACCGGTCGCGATGAAAAACGCCGACAACAGCCTTCGCAATGCGATGAAGATGTTCGAAGTCGTTCAAGCGCTTGGGCTCGACCAGGAGAATACGACGGAGCGCATGCGTGCCACGCTCGATGATTCCGAAGGTCGGGCTCGGGTCGAAGCGGCCATTGCGAATCAGGCGGACCATTTCGACACAATCGGGCTCCAGTTGGGCTTTCAGTACGACGCTGGCGCGATCGTGTCCGACGGGACGCAGTCGCCGGAAGGTGTGGATCAAGTCCGTGACTTCCTGCCGTCCGGCCGCCCGGGTGGCCGCATACCCCATGCCTGGCTCATGCGAGACGACAAGCGTATCTCGACCCTCGATCTGCTCGAACTCGATTCGTTTACGCTGATCACGACAGTGCAGAACGACGCGTGGGCGGCCGCTGCGTCTCTGGTCTTGGATGCTCCGCTTCGATACGTTGCGCTCGATCCTGCGCAACTATCGGATGAAGCGCGTTGGTTGGAGGAGTCGGGGATCGGCTTCGACGGCGCGCTGCTCGTCCGTCCGGATCAACATGTGGCCTGGCGATCAGCCTCGCTTCCGAAAGACGCCTCATCGGTTCTTCGCGAAGTCATCGCGCAGATCATCGAGGGTCGAACCTCATGAATGGAGAGAAGATGACTACGCCGCGCCTTGCGTTGGGACACTCGACATTGGCGGCCCGAGACCTGGATCGCCTTTCGGCATTCTATTGCGACGTGCTCGGCTTTCACGTCACCAATCGCGGCCCTGTTGGCGGTGACGGGTCCGAGCTCGCCTTCTTGAGCCAGGATCCCAGCTTCCATCACCAGATCGCCATGACGGGCGGTGTGGCTCCGCCGGACGCGGCCTTCGTGATGGTCGACCATCTGGCTTTTTGCACGGGTACGCTCGACGATCTTCGTACGATCCGCGCAAAGCTGGTCGACGCCGGAGTGGAGGGGATCATCCCGATCTGCCACGGCAATGCCTGGTCGCTGTATTTCAAGGATTGCGAAGGCAATGGGATCGAGTGCTTCGTCGACACCCCCTTTCATGTGGCCCAGCCCTTCGCTGAGGGATTCGATCTCGACAAGAGCGATGAGGAGATTCTGGAGGCGACCCGCGAACGAGTTGCGTCGGACCCGGAGTTTCAGCCGATGTCGCAATGGCAGGCGGAGTTCACGAAGCGCCTCCAGGAGTCGTGACGAGGGCTGGGCGCCGAGATCCGCTCGTTCGAATACGTTGAACAGAACGAGCATTGACTGACGCAGCTTCGGATCGCGTGTGGTGGAAGGCAAGAACATCTCCTGATCCGGTACCATTGGCTCCGTAAGACTGCGGATCCCGGCCGTTCTTTCGGCGAGTCGCGTCAGAAACGGAAGGCGAACAGTTCGCGCGATGTCCATCGAAAAGACAGACGACTCGCCGGCGCGAAGATTCGAGATCGAAGGTGAAGATCTCGGATATCCCACACTCTTTCGCGACGGTGCATCGGCGGCTGCTCTCTTCGTCGTGGATGCCCACGCCGCGCAGCAGCTGATCGAGGAGACGGGATTCGAGATCGCCGAGATCGCTCCGGGTAGAGGAATCCTTGCCTTTACCTGCGTCCACTACACGGATACGGATTGTGGCGTCTACGAGGAGACCGCCCAGGCCTTCTTCGTTCGGCCGCTGGGCTCCCAAGGGTCGATTCTCGGTTCGGTTCCGGGAGTCGGCCGCTACCTCTCGACCTGGCGTGATTTCCTCTCTGGCCGGGTCGCCAGCTATACGTGGCGGCTCCAGGTCACGACTCGCCTTTCGCAGCAATGCGGCCTGCAGATGTGGGGCTTCCCCAAGGAAATCGCCGATATCGAGTTCGAGCAGACGGGCGGGAGGCTTCGCTGCTCCCTTCGAATGGAGGATCGTCTGGTCTTCGATTTCGCGATGAAGGCCAGCGGGAGCAAGACCCCGGCGTCGATCACGTCGCCGGTCTACTCGATCTACCAGGGTGCACCGCACGTGAGTCATCTCACCCAGAGCTATCGGGAGACCGGCTATGCGTTGGGCGGTGCCACGATTTCGCTGGGTGACCATCCCCTGGCCGACGCGCTCCGCTCGCTCGGGCTTCCGAAGACCCCGCTCCTGGCCACTTGGAATGGGCACCTCCGCTTCAGCATGACCGCGCCGGAGAAGCAGTCTTGACTCGCGAGGGTGTGTCCGGAATGAATGCGCCATGGGTGATGATCCGATGGCGTTGATCGGCGCACGCGATCTTCTCTGCGTCTGGACCCTTCGCGAGTTCAAGATGCGCTACGCCGGTTCGGCGCTCGGGCTGGCCGCTATCGGTCGTACTCGGCGAACTTCGTGAGTAACTCGCGAAGAAACCTGCCGTAGGGCTCCGCATCGTCTTCGAGGTCACCGGTGAGGCCCAACGAGCCGGGCGCGAGTACGAACTCGCGAACGGGTTCGAAGAAGAAAGGGATCGAAAGGCGCTCGGCGGGCGAGAGCAGCACGCGATGGCGGGTTGCGATGAAGGCCCGATCGGTGATTCGCTCGAAAGCAAGGCCGGTATTGACGACGAACACGTCGGGATCGAACGGTACGTCGTGCCACACGCGCTTCCGATCCCGCACCTGGAGCCCCGCCTGAGCGTCCTGGTAGAGGATCGTCAACAAGCCACTATCGACGTAGGTCTCACACGCGAGTGCGACACCGTCCTCGCGCGATACTTCGATGGGAGCCTCGTGCTGCCCCCTTGGCGGATAGAAGTTGAGCCGCAGCGTGCTCAGGCTTCGCGGTCGATGGAAGGCTTCGGCGATGCGATTCGGATCGCCGCCGAGCGCGGCCACCATCGCTCCCACGAGGACGCCGCCAAGGGAGGAAAGGGCGTCGAAGTATCGCTCGACGGTCGCACGCCAGCCCCTACCGAGTACGGTCGGAAACCGGTTCACCTCGCTGTAAGGCCCATCGAGGAGAGCGTCCATCTGCGGGTCGCCGGTAGCCAGGGCGGGCTCTCCGATGTCGAAGCCCTCTTTTCCGGCGGTCGAACTTGGGAAGTAGCCGCGGTAGACGTTCGTGGTTTCCCTATTCCACGGTCGCGGCGAGACGGATGTCTTGGTCTCGATGCCCAGGGCGAAGAAGGCACGCGCGGCCGCGTCCATCTCGATCATGAGATCCGGTGGTACGCCATGGCCACAGACGGTCATGAAACCGAGGTCGGCTCCGGCCGTGCGGATCTGTTCGAGCACGGAGTGGCTACGCGGCGCCTCGAACCCCTCCTCGAGAAGGGCGGAGATGTCGATGCGCGGGATCATTGCGACCTAGTCCTCGCGGCAAAGGATGAACCAACCCATGACGCGCTTTTCGAGACGATGGGCCTCGCCGATCGACACGTGGGCCGAGACGCGCCGCATGTAGTCGCGCGTCTGGTGGTAGACGAAACGCTGAAGACCGCTGGAGTTGGGCTTCACGGGAGGCCAGCCGGGTGCCTTGCCGTCCTCGGGCGGTGTCATGAAGTAGTCCACGACGATCGCGCCGCGCGGGTCGCGCCCGCCGTCGTCGGTTTCGCGGGCGACGAAATAGCCCGGACCGATCAAGGGTCGAACGACCGTCTCGTTGTAGCCGTAGCAGACATCGTCCCGGTCGGCGGGCTTGCACCAGCGTTTCTCGAAGTTCCGAAAGGCGGGCTGGCTGTTCTTGCCGTGGTGGATCACCTGGGTGAGCGGCGGCGTGCCGTCCGGCACGAAGAAAGCGAAATCGAGAGGCGGCGAGGAGGCGGCAGCCTGGAAGAGCCGGTTCTGGTCGGCGCCCGAGAGGCTCCGGACTTCACGAAGCCGCTCTTCGTGGGAGAGCGAATCAAGGTGCTGGGAGATTTCCAGGATCTTCGCTTCAGAGCGGACGAGGTCGATGAGGCTCATGGGGGTCCTTTCGGATCAGGAATCGCTTCGAGTACGGGAAGCCATAGCGCCTCGTGATGGAGCTTGCCCGTTCGGATGCCATGCCCGCCCGCGCATTGCCCTATCATCGACCCCGATGCGAATGAGCCTCGCGGTTCTGTGGATCCTGTGCTGCGTCGTGCCGGCGGGGGCGGAGACGTTTGCCGAGCGGCAGAACGGCGCCGCTCGGGTGAAGGCGGCCCGTGCGGCCCGAAGCGATGCGGTTCAGCACCTCTTCGTCGACAAGGCCGTGGCCTACCCGGCGAAGGCCATGCTGCTGCGGGCGTTCAAGGCCGAGGGCAAGCTCGAACTCTGGGCGGGCGAAGACGCCGACGCCCCCCTGGTGCGCATCAAGACCTTCCCGCTGCGAGGGATCAAGGATTCGCCACCCTATCTTCATGATGGCCGGCTCCTGACGCTCGAGGATACCGTCGAGTTCTTCAACCTGGTGCTGGAGTTGAAGCTCGACCCGACGGCCAAGAACGATCTGGTGGCGTTCATGCGAGTGCTCTAGGTGCATCGCCGGATAGCCCGTCCGTCCACACGGCCTGGCATGCGGCGTGGTGGCTAGAACCCCAGCTGCTTGGCCATGTAGAACAGCATGGTCTCATCCGATCCGCCGCCGATGCTGATCAGCCGGGAATCGACGAAAGCGCGGCCCGCCATGCTCTCTTTCATGTAGCCGTAGCCGCCGTGAAATTGGATGCATTCATCGGCAACCCGACGACATACGCCGCCACAGAAGAGCTTCGCCATCGTGATCAAATTCGTCGCGTCTTCACCCGCTACGCGCTTTCGTACGCAGGAATTCACCAGCTCCTTTGCTGCCGCGAGCTGGGTATAGAGCTCCACCATCTTGAACTGGGTGTTCTGCATCTTTGAGAGCGGCTTACCGAAGAGGACACGCTCCTCCGCCCAGCTTCGGGTTTCTTCCCAGAGCAACATGCTGGCGGAGACCGAGCTGACACAGGCGACCAGGCGTTCGTCCTGGAATTGCATCATCTGCTGCTGGAAGCCTCGACCGATTTCGCCAATCGTGTTGGCCACCGGCACCCGAACATCTTCGAAAAAGAGCTGCCCCGTATCCGAGCCCCAGTTTCCGATCTTGTCGAGTAGCTCATACCGGAAGCCGGGCGTCGCGGTTGGGACGATGATCTGCGAGAAGCCTCCATATCCGGCGTCGGGGTCAGTCACGGCCAGGAGGCAGAGCCAATCCGCCGTGGCCGCGTTGGTGATGTAGATCTTCGAGCCATTGATCACCCACTCTTCACCATCGCGAACGGCGCGCGTTCGGACACCGGAGACATCGGAACCGGCGTCTGGCTCGGTCACGGCAATGGCGGAGATCATGTCGCCGGCGATCGAGGGAACGAGGAATCGTTGTTTGAGCTCTTCACTTCCGAACTCGGCAAGGGAGGGCGTCGCCATGTCCGTGTGGACACTGATCCCCATCGTCACGCCGGCGTTGTCTGCACGGCCCAGTTCCTCGAACATCACCGCGGAGTACGACCAATCGAGACCTGCGCCTCCGTAATCCGGGTCATAGCGAAGGCCTAACATGCCGAGGTCACCCATCTTCTTGAAGAGTGACGTATCGAAGCGGCCCATCTGGTCGAACTCCCGAGCACGGGGCCGTAGCTCCTGCTCGGTGAACTTGCGGACGGTCTCGCGAAAGAGTTGGTGTTCGGGGGAGTTCAGCGGGTCCTGGCTCATCGGGTGGTCCTCGAAATGATTGGGCTTCGACCGTCTACGGCGCTGCTCGGTTGGTCTATTACCGCGCGTGGTAATATCGGGGGATCAGATTACCTGTCGTGTTACCTGTCTGTCAAACACGCTCACGTTTTCCAGGTGCTGCTCCAGGACGCCCGAGAGGTAGGCCTTCCCTCCGATCTGATCGCGGTTGGCTCTGGGCGGGTTCTCAATCGCAATCGGCTTTTCTGGCGATGGCGCGCAGCAATTCGATCGTCTCCATCTCGGGATGGGTGTCTTCACCAGGAGATGTTCCGTATGCGCGGTTCGCCGAGAGCTTGACGACGACGGTCTTTCGGGAAGGGTCGACGTAGATGAATTGGTTGTAGACGCCGATCGCTGAGAACTCCCCGCCGTCTCCTTTGGGAATCTTCCATTCCTTGTGGCGTGCAAACAGCGCCTCGGTCGAAGGAGTGTACGCCAACGCTGCTTCCTCATGTGCGGATCGCGGCTCGGATTCGATAGAATGGTGGCTGGATCGTCAGTGGCGCCAAACGATCGGGCAAGCCAACCAGGATTGGAGCCGGCCCAGGTTCGAGCCCGTCCCGCAGCCACTGCGCCGCTCCCTGCACTGACCACGGATACCTCAGGAGATGCATCGATGAAGATGACCACGGAAGAGGCCTTTGTGAAGGTCCTGCAGATGCATGGCATCGAGCATTCATTCGGCATCATCGGGTCTGCCTTCATGCCGATCTCCGATCTGTTTCCGAAGGCCGGGATCACCTTCTGGGATGTCGCCCACGAAACGAACGGCGGGTACATCTGCGATGGCTACACGCGAGCGAGTGGCAAGATGGGGATGGCGATCGCACAGAACGGGCCCGGGATTACGGGCTTCGTGACGGCGATGAAGACCGCCTATTGGAATCACACACCGATGCTGCTGGTGACGCCTCAGGCTGCCAACAAGACGATCGGGCAAGGCGGCTTCCAGGAAGTCGAACAGATGGCGATGTTCCGGGACATGGTCTGCTACCAGGAAGAAGTACGTGACCCCTCTCGCGTGGCCGAGGTCTTGAACCGGGTCATTCTCAAGGCCTGGCGCGGCTCCGCTCCGGCCCAGATCAATGTGCCGCGCGATTTCTGGACCCAGGTCATCGATATCGAGCTTCCCCAGATGGTTCGGTTCGAGCGCCCGGCTGGCGGCCGGAACGCGATCGCAGATGCGGCGGGCCTGCTCTCCGCAGCCCGGTTTCCGGTCGTCCTGAACGGCGCCGGCGTCATCCTCAGCGACGGCATCCCTGCGTCGCAAGCGCTAGCCGAGCGCCTGAGCGCCCCGGTCTGCTGTAACTATCAACACAACGATGCGTTTCCCGGCAGCCATCCTCTCGCATGCGGTCCGCTCGGCTACAACGGTTCGAAGGCGGCCATGGAGTTGATCTCCAAGGCGGATGTCGTGCTCGCTCTGGGCACACGGCTGAACCCCTTCTCCACGCTGCCCGGATATGGCATCGACTATTGGCCGACTGAGGCCAAGATCATTCAGGTCGACATCAACGCTGATCGCATCGGACTCACGAAAGATGTCGCTGTTGGCATCGAGGGCGACGCGAAGCTAGTGGCCGAACAGATCCTGGGTCAGCTTGCGGCCGACGCTGGAGACGCCGGTCGCCGGGAGCGGGAAACCCTCATTCGGGAGACCAAGGCGAGTTGGCAGGCCACCCTCGTGAAGATGGATCACGAGGATGACGACCCGGGCACGACCTGGAATGAGCGCGCGCGAGGGCGCGATGCCGAACGCATGTCGCCGAGACAAGCCTGGCGTGCGATCATGGAAGCGCTCCCGAAGGATGCGATCATCTCATCCGATATCGGGAACAATTGCGCGATCGGAAATGCCTATCCGTCCTTCGAGTCCGGGCGGAAGTACCTGGCTCCGGGTCTATTCGGGCCGTGCGGTTACGGCTTTCCCGCGATCATCGGCGCAAAGGTCGGGTGCCCAGACGTCCCGGTGGTTGGATTCGCGGGCGATGGTGCCTTCGGAATTTCGATGAGCGAGATGAGTTCCGTCGGGCGTGAGAACTGGCCCGCGATCACGATGATCATCTTCCGCAACTATCAATGGGGCGCAGAGAAGCGGAACACGACGCTCTGGTACGATGACAACTTCGTAGGGACGGAGCTCGATCCGCAGGTGAGCTATGCACGCGTCGCCGAAGGCTGTGGCCTGACGGGCGTGACGGTCCAGACGCCGGCGGAGATGACCGAAGCGCTCAGGATCGCATGCAAGGGCCAGGCGAATGGGGTCACGACCTTCATCGAGGTCTTGCTCAATCAGGAGCTTGGCGAGCCCTTCCGCCGGGATGCCATGAAGAAGCCCACCGTGGTGGCCGGGATCGATGCCGCGGACATGCGCCCGCAGCGCTCGGGGGGAGAGCACTCCTAGGCTGCCTGCTCAGCCAAGATGCTCTACGAACCAGCTTGTCGCGGCCTCTGAGGCCCGCGTGAACCACGGCTCGTCGGCATACACATCAAAGTGGCCACAGGCGAGACGCACGAGGTCGGCGGGCTCGCCCGCACGCGCAAAGGCCGCCTCCACCTCCTCGATCGATATCAGCGAGTCCTGTTCTGCCACGATCATTCGGAGGGGCGTGGGAGCAATCAGTTCGATGGCTGCGGCCGGATCGTACTCGATCATCCGCTCGACCGACTCGATGGTGACGGCGTTCTGCCAACTGGGTGCGATCGAATCCCCTTGTTTGAGGAACCAGGCGTAGGCATCAGGCGTGCCGAGCACCGCCGGCGATCCGGGTGGGCCAACCACGGGGATGTAGTTCACTGCGCCATCGGGGTAACGGGCCACTCGGTCGAGGGTCAACAGGCCTAGCAAAGCCCGCAGCCCCTCCACTCCCGCGGAACGAACAGCCTGTCGCCAGATCCCGAGTGCCGGCACCTGTGCGACCGCGGCCTTGATGCGGCGATCGAAGGCCGCCAGCTGGAGCACATGCCCTCCGCTGAAGGAGGATCCCCAGGCGCCGATTCGTTCCGCATCGATTTCCGGTCGGCCTGCGAGCCAGCTGATGGCGTTCCTGTAGTCCTCGTGCTGCTCGGTCGGGAAGATCTGCCCACGCGGCTCTCCCGGGCTCGCTCCGAGGAACCGGAAATCGAAGACCAGCACGGCGAAGCCGGCCGCCCGAAAGCTCTCGGCAAAGCGGTCTAGGAACATCTCCTTCACGGCCGAAAAGCCGTGAGCCATCACGATTGCAGGGGATCCGTCCTGGGCGCCGGGGCGCTCCGGATGGTAGAGCCAACCGTGGCAGCGCGAGCCACGACTCGGAAGCTGGATGTCTTCTCGCATTCTCCGGTTCCTCCCTGAAACTTGCTTGCCTAGCCCGAACTGAGCACAGATCGCGATTCCGACGGTGCCGCGGGGAGCCGGAGCAGGAATGCGATCGCGAACGATGAAGCCATGACCGCGACCCAGAAGAGTACGGCCGCGTGGTAGTTGCCGGTCGTTTCGAAGATGGCACCCGGGATGATGGGAGCAGCCCCGATCGTCACGATGGTTGCGAGCTGGAGCAGTCCATAGAGCGTTCCGAAGTTCTCCTGCCCAAGGACAGCCATTGCGACGACTGGCATGACGGCCACCTGGGTTCCGACTGCAAGGCCGTGCAGCGCCACGAACGACCAGACTGCGATGCCGGAGCTGCCGACCAGCAGTAGTGCAGATCCTGCGATCTCGAAGAACAGCGCCAGCCTCAAGGTGGCCATCAAACCGAGGCGATCGGCCAACAAGCCACCGCCAAGCTTTCCGATCGCCGAGACCCCGATCACCGCGCCCAGCGCACCTGCCGCGAAGGTGACCGCGTGGCCCTGATCGGCGAGATAGGGAACCAGATGGACCTGGATACCGAAGCTCGCCAAGCCGGGAAGCATCAACACGCCTACCATCGGCCATAGGCCGGGACGGCGAAGTACGAGGCCCAGCTGGAGAGGCTGCCTCGGGGTCGCTTCCTTCACGTCATTGGAAGGGGAGGGCTTCTGCAGACGGCCGCGCGGCAGCGCGAAGAGCACGCAGACGATCGGGGTCAACAACGTGGCTCCCCCCATCGCGAGGTAGGTCTGGCGCCAGCCGAGGGCGTTGATCAGTTCCTGAACGACGGGTGCCAAGACCAACGCCCCGAGGCTCGAACCCATCGTCACGATGCCGAGTGCCAACGCGGTGCGATGGGGCACCAGGACTGTCACCGCCACCGTGACCGGCAACATGGCACCGAACGCGAACCCCGGACCAAGGAGGAGGTTCGCAACCACGAAGTGCCACGGTTCGCTCATGCCGATCAGCACCCCGAAGCCCCCGGCCAGAAAGGCCGTTCCGATCGTGATGGGAACCCGCACACCGTATCGGTCGACCATCCATCCGACACCCGGCGTCACGAGCCCTGCAGTGACCGCGCCTACCGCGATCCCGGTCGAGAGCCCCTGGCGAGACCATCCCTCACTGGAGGAAAGCTCGTTCAGGAAGACACTCACCGTGTCGATCCCGCCTCCGATGACCACGAACTCGATCACGAAGCACGCCAACAGCAGAGGCCAGGCGGCTCGAAGGGAGGCCCACGTGCTTGGCTGCTCGCTCAACTCGCGCGCCTTCTCGGACGGTTCTCGTTAGTTGACGAGAAAGGAAACGAGAAGCCTGGCTCGCACCCGGTCGGGTTCGGAACGTCCGGGTACGGTTTCTTCAAAGCGTCCTCGCTCACGGGAGGGCGAAGGGTAACGATCTTGCCCGGATCTCCGCCGCTGGGGCGTTTCGGGGCATTCCGTTCGCCGGTACCCCGATGATCAGCGGACGATCGGTATCGATGATGGGGTAGGCGCGCTAGTGGCTAGGGAACACGCCGCGCAACGCACTCGATCTCCACGGCCGCACCCAGCGCAAGCACCGCGCCGCCGACCGTGATCCGAGCCGGGGGATCCGTGGGGAAGAACGCGCCGTAGGCCTCGTTCATTTCCCCGAAGGTGCTCATATCCGCCAGGTAGACGCTCACCTTGACGACATCCTGGAGGCTGGCACCGGCCGCCTGCAGGATGGTCTCGATGTTCCGGAGCGTCTGGGCCGTCTGCGGTCCTGTGCCACCGGCAGCCAGGTTGAAGGCGTCTCCGATCGTGCCCAGGGTCCCCGATACGAAGATGAGATCACCTGCCACCGTGGCATGGGAGAACTGTGGAAGGCGGCCAAGGCCCTCCGCGACGACGGCCCGGTTGGGTTCTGAAGACATGGCGACTCTCTCCTGTTCCCCGGCAGCCGTGATGCAACCGGCCAGCGCCAGCCCGAACGCTACAACACCAAGCCTGGTGATCCAGAATGGGTGCCGCGCTCGCGCAGGGCGATGGGGCGTGATGCTGTCTTCCACCTCATTGCCGAGAGCCTGCCCGGAACGCATGGTTGCCATGGCGAAATCGTAACGATCGGTCGCGGAGCGCGCCTCGAGGCCGAGAACGAACGAGCCACTCTAGTAGGCATCTCCCCAGCGATCTGCAAAGACCATCTTCTCGACGGGCCGCCTCGAGACGGGTCCATGCCCGCGCCCGACCGGATAGCCCACCGGAACCGCCGCAGCCGTGCACCAGGGATCAGGAATTTCGAGAAGCTCCCGCACTTCGCTCTCCACCTCGCAGAGCAGCGTGGTGAGTACGCAGCCGAGACCTTCATGGCGGCAAGCGAGGAGCAGGTTCTGGATCGCGGGATAGATCGAGGCGCCGCCGACGACCGAGAGCCGATCCAGATCCTTGTCCGTCACCGCAAGGCCGTTCGGATTGAAACATTGCACCAGTACGGCAGGCGTTTCGGCAAAGTGATCGGCCAGGTAGTCCCCCGCGCCGATCATCCGCTCGTTCTTCTCTCGGACCGGTTCGGGTGCGTCCTTCAGGAGTGCGCGATGCCCCGAGCTATAGGCTTTCCAACGCGCCGAATACAGGGTGCCGAGTGTCCGTTTCTTGTCCTCGTCCGCAACGACGACGATTCGCCACGGCTGCACATTGCCACCGCTCGGCGCATAGGTGGCAGCCTCGAGGACCCGCCGCAACACGGCGTCGGGGATGGGATCGGGCCGTAGGCGCCGCACGGCCCTCAGCGTCTTCATCGTCTCATAGAAATCCATGCTGTCCTCCCGTTCGATCTCATCTCTCGCGCGTTACTCCTGGCGGAGCGCTGAAGCCTTCGATGCCGGGCTCGGCTCTTGCCCGGCTCTCAACGCCCGCGGAATTGCGGCTTGCGTCTCTCGCGAAGAGCGGCCAGGGCCTCGGCGTGATCTTCGCTCTGGAAAGTGACGATCTCGAGCGCCGTCGATGTATCGAACGCGACGTTCAATGCGTCCTTGACCAGCTTGTTCACCGCCTGCTTCGTATAGCGAATGGCCAGTGGCGCACCGCGGGTCAGCTTTTGTGCGAAGGCCAGCGCCTGCGCCTGCAGCTCTTCGCTTCGTACGACGAATTGCACCAGACCGAGGCGCTCGGCTTCCTGCGCGGTCACCGCGTCTCCGGTCATCAGGTACCGCTTGGCCTGGCTGGGGCCGAGCACCAACGGCCAGATGGCGGCGCCTCCATCGCCGGCTACGAGGCCGACGCGGACATGCGGGTCGGCGATCGTGGCGCCTTCCGCGACGAAGAGGGTGTCGCAAAGCAAGGCCAGCGACGCGCCCAGCCCGATCGCGTGCCCATTGAGAGCGGCCACGATCGGAAGCTCGACATCGAGCAGGTCCCAGATCATCTGCTTGGCATCGCGCCGCAAAGCCTCGAGTTTCTCGAGATCATCGAGGGACGGGAACCAGTCGAAATCGCCTCCGGCGCTGAACGCGCTGCCGCGCGCGGTCAACAGTACGGCGCGGGCGCGGCGTTCACGCTTGAGCTCGCGAAAGAGCCGGGTGAATTCGTCGTGTAGGAGCCCATCGACCGCATTGAGGTCACTGGTCGGATGGTCGATCACGATCTGCAGTACGTCGTCCAGACGTTCGAAATGGAGGGCCCGGTAGCCTTCGTATTCGTTCTCGGCCGAGTCGCCTGTAGTCCGATCCGTCATGGGGGCAGCATGCTCCTTGTCGCTCTGACCGGTAGAGTATCAGCCCATTTCCAGATTCCATGCTCGGATGTCCGAGCCGAGATGGCACGCGCCGCCATACCGAGCGCCGGGCCAGCCCAACCCACCGGACCGAGGAACCTTCGATGAGCCCTACCTCTCCGCTCGACCGAGCCCGCGAACTGTCCGCGGGGATCCGGACAAGAGGGGACGAGATCGAACGCGCCCGCTGTGTTCCGGCCGATATCATCGAAGACCTCCGACGGGCTGGGCTCTTCCGGCTCTGTATTCCGAAGGCGCATGGCGGCATGGAGGTCCCACCGCTCGAGACCCTGCGCGTCATCGAGGAGATTGCCCGTGCCGACGGTTCGACGGCCTGGGTCTTGATGGTCGGCTCGACCACGGCTCTCCTTTCGGGCTACTTCCCAGATGAATGGGCGAAGAAGATCTACGCAGCCGATCCCAATGTCATCAGTGCCGGTGTGACGGCACCGAACGGGCGAGCGCGCCGGGTCGGTGGGGGCATCGAAGTGACCGGCCAGTGGCAATGGGGTAGCGGCTGCCACCACGCGGATTGGTTGGTCGGCGGCTCGCTGCTCGTCGATGATGCCGGCGAACTCCTCCGCGACGAGAACGGTGCCCCACAGCATCTCCTACCCATGCTGGCGGCGGACCAGGTCGAGATCCTCGACACCTGGTACGTCCACGGGATGGCAGGCTCCGGGAGTACGGACTTCAAGACCGAAGGGGCGTTCGTGCCAGAAGGACGCTGGCTGCGGTTTGGTGTCGACGGGCCGCGCTTGAGGGGGCTCTACCAGTTTCCACTGCTCGGTTTTCTCGGCCTCGGGGTCTGTTCGATTTCGCTCGGATTGGCGCGCCATGCCATCGACGAATTCGTTGCAATGGCGGATACCAAGGTTCCGGTCGCCAGCTCCCGAACTCTCGCCCACCGCGGCTACGTCCGATCTTCGCTGGCCGAAGCCGAGGCCGCCGTGCGCTCGGCACGAGCCCTGTTGAAGGAATCGGTCGAGTCGGCCTGGACAGCCGCCGCCGCGGGTGAGCCGCTCACGATCGATCATCGGCTGCAGCTCCGCCTGGCGACCACCAACGCGTCGCGGCAATCGGCGAAGGCGGTGGACCTGATGTACGACGCTGCAGGCGGTACGTCTGTCTATGAGCGCTACCCGTTGGGCCGCATCTTTCGCGACATGCACGTGGCCACACAGCACATCATGGTGGCTCCTCCGACCTACGAACTGGTGGGACGTATGCTGCTTGGGCTCGATACGGACGTAAGATCACTGTAGCCGGTACAGCGTCGCGGCAATCTGATCCCAGCCTGTGAACCAAGGCGGCGGTAGCGGTTGCTTCGGCGCGGAGCTGGAATGGCTCACTGGAGCGTCGCCTAGCCGAGTTCTGCGACCGCCCGATGAGCCTCGTCGATTGCGCAGTCGAGGTAGGCACGGCCACCCGCATCGGAGTTCGCGATGGCGATGCGGCCGAAGCGCTGGCGACCTTCCACGTGGGCGCGCTTCTCTTCGGGAACGTCGGGATCGAAGAGCGGGTTGTGCGAATAGGAATAGCCGTGGGGCCAGCGGTTTACGGTGATGCCGGCGATGTCGACGGCCGGATCGAAGCCGGCCGGCCCGAGCATACCGGCGAGCTGGGTCCGCGCGCCGCGCTCGATCTGTTCGAAGGAAGTCGCAAGGAGTTCGTGCCGGCCGGCCCGATGCTGGTCCCTCGCACTCAGCCCCGGCTTGCCGGGAACGCGGTTCATGTGGAGGGCGATGGGCTCATCCGGCCCTTTCGAGAACTGCACGCCTCCGAGACTCACAGGGAAATCGATCATCAGCTGTCGGTGATAACTGCCCGGGCAGTGGGCCAGGCCGACGCCGAGTTCGCGAAAGGCGCGCCAGTTCTCGAGGAAGGCGTTCGTGTAGACCAACGGCACCTTCACCAGGGATGAAAGCGCCTCACGCTGGTTGGCCGGGAGCTCCGGACAGAGATGCGGAATCACCATGTTGTAGCAGGCGAGTACGACGTGCTTGGCTCGCACGCGCTCGGTTCGCCCGCCGCGCACATAGGTGATCTCCACGTCGTCGGCCGTGGCAGGGTTGCCGCCGTGTTGCACCCGAACTGCCGTGCTGCCGAGGCGCAAGCGCACCGGCGAATCCTCCTGGTCGAGCCGGGCGTAGTCGAAACGCGCGCCCACGATGTCTCCCATTCCCGCGCCGGATGCGACCGCGGGAATGAGGCGTCTCACCAGCAGACGCGCGACCGAGGCATTGCCATCGGGGAAATGATAGGTGTAGGGCTCAGTAGACCAGCGGATCGCGCGCTCGATCAGCCAGGAGAATCGACCGAGCCCGGTTCCGCCGAGGCCGGGGAGGCCGAAGCCGAGGCAGAGGAGAGCTGGACTCGCGTCGGTCCCGAGGCCGAAATAGCTCGCCGCCATGTCCTGCAGCAACGCGTGGACCTGGGGATCGCGGATTTCGAGGTGCCGGGTCAGCAACTCTTTGTACGAGATGCGCTCGAGATAGTCGGGCTCCGCAAAGATCGAGATCTCGTCGAGCCGATCCTCGCTGATGTTCACGAGCCGGGTCAACTCCGACTTCGCTGCAGCCGAAATGGGCATCTGGGCAATGGCCGTTTCGTTCTCGACGCCCGAGCTGGGAAGGGGCAGGAAGAGCGATGGGTCGATGAGGTCGTTCATCACCAATCGATCGACGCCGTAGTTCTCGGCGTCGAAGTAGACGCCCATGGCGAGCCCATGCCTGCGATAGAAGTCCTTGTCGTAGGCTCCGCTGAGGGCCTCCACGTCGATCTGGAGATCGTTCAAGAGCTGTTTGGCCACATCGCTGTAGCTGCCCGGCGCCTCGAGGGATTGGCTCCCACCGTAGACGAGCTGGGTTTGCCCGCCGACCGTCAACTCGTTGCGCTTGGCATGGCCGCCGAAATCGTCGTGGTTGTCGAGCAGCAGCACCCGTGCATTTTCACCGTGGCTCGCGCGGTAGAAGTGCGCGGCCGAGAGGCCGCTCACGCCAGCGCCCACCACCACGAGGTCGTAGACCCCTCCGTCGGGCTCGGTCGCTGCGCCCCAATCCGTGCGGCGATTCCACGCAAGATCGTGGGCCACTTCGAAGCTTCCGACGTGGCTGCCCCGCAGCCCCGTCAGCGCAGGTGGGTAGGTGGTCTGCGGCGTGGCTTCATTTGCAGATGCACGCTTCGGAAGCAGTCCGCCCGCAACGGCTACCGCGCTGCCTTGCAGGAAATGGCGGCGACTGATCGGGCGATCCATTCCCAAATCGCGGTCGCGTCCCGTGCTCGTCTCGTCCGCCATTCCGGCTGAAGTTAGCACCGGGAGGTGTCTTCTTGGCATGCCACGGCAAGCCGAACCGTCCGACTCGCCTTACCGCTGGGCAAGCAGCCGGGAGCCGCCTTCGCCATAGTTGCGATTCCATGCGCAACGCATTGCTCGTGAACCCGGTCTTCCCCCCTTCCTATTGGAGCTATTCCTACGCGCTGGAGTTCGTCGGCAAGAAGGCCAGCATCCCGCCGCTCGGTTTGCTCACGGTGGCTTCCATGTTCCCGGACGATTGGTCGCTACGGCTGGTCGACATGAATGTCCGCCCGCTGCACGACGAGGATCTCGCCTGGGCCGATGCGGTCTTCACCTCCAGCATGATCGTGCAACGGGATTCGCTCTTCGACGTGGTGCAACGTTGCCGGCGGGCTGGCGTGCCGGTCGTTGCCGGGGGGCCCCACCCGACGGCACACCACGCGGGGATCCAGGCTGAGTTCGAGCCAGGGGAGGGCGTCGATCATTTCGTCCTCGGTGAAGTCGAAGCGATCTTCCCTGCTTTCCTGGAGGATCTGCGCAAGGGGATCGCCAAGCCGCTCTACGGGCCTGCCGAGAAACCGGAGGTCGCCACGACGCCGGTCCCCCGTTTCGACCTGATCGACCCGGACGACTACGGATCGATGGCCCTCCAGTATTCCCGTGGATGCCCGTTCGATTGCGAGTTCTGCGACATCACGGCGCTCTACGGCCGCCGGCCTCGCACCAAGAGCCCGGAGCAGATGGTCGTCGAACTCGAAGCGGTCTACCGGACGGGCTGGCGCGGATCGCTCTTCCTGGTCGATGACAATTTCATCGGCAACAAACGCAACGCGTTGCAGTTGCTCGAGGCCGTGAAGAAATGGCAGGAGGCGCACGGGTACCCATTCAGCTTCATGACGGAAGCGAGTGTGAACCTGGCGAAGATCCCAGAGTTGTTGAGGGCGATGCAGGAGAGCGGCTTCACCATGGTCTTCCTTGGCATCGAGTCCCCCGGTGAGGCGGCACTCGAGAAGACCTCCAAGGGCCAGAACCTGGGCCAGGGTGAGGAGGCGGGGAGCTTCCTGCAGAGGGCCGTTCATACCCTTCAAGCCCACGGCATGGAGGTTTCATCGTTGGCCTCGATGGCGACAAGGAGTTCGATTCCCACCTGCGCCTCACCCGCGAGGCGGGGATTCCGATGGCGATGGCAGGTCTGCTCACGGCACTCGAAGGCACCCGGCTGCACGCGCGGCTGGCTCGCGAGGGGCGGCTTCGGTCGGCCTCCACCGGCTGCAACACCGCGATCGATCTGAACTTCGAGCCGGAGTTGCCCCGCGAGGTCCTGCTCGAGGAGTACCGCCGACTGATCCGAACGCTCTACGAGCCCTCTCTCCGGGGCTACTTCGAGCGCTGCTTGACCCTGTTCGAGCACCTGGCTCCTCGTCGGAACGATGCTCGCAAGGTCAGCTGGGTCGACCTGCGGGCCGCACTCCGTTCCCTGCGCCGCCAACTCTTCTCCCGCCAGGGCCCCGCCTACGCACACTTCTTCTGGCGGGTGGTCCGGTACCACCGGGAGCACGTCGCGGAGGCATTCCGGCTGGCGATCAAGGGCTACCACTTCGAGCGGGTGACGAGCCAGCAGTTGCGGGTCGACGCCATCGAACGCAGGCTCGAGGAGGAATTCGAAGCTTCGGGTGTCCGCTCATCAGGTACGAGCGGAACGGCGCTGGAGCGCTACTCGAGCGAGGTCCTGTCCCGGCTCGATCCCGCTTTCCGATCGATCGCCGAACGCGCAATCGACGCGCAACTTGGCGCGCGCGCGGAGCGCGTACAGGGAAGCGAACGCTGACCGCGGCCACTCGGGGCGAACGCTACGAGTCGGATGGCGAGCGAACCTGAATCCCCGAGGGGGAGAGATCGGCGACCTGACGTGCGTCGAGCCGGCGCGCCTTTGGGCGGACGGGTCCCTTTCACCCCCGAATACAGAGAAATCCTTTGATTTGAGCGGCTCACTTTGAGACGATGCCGAACGATATTGCACGCTCGTTGGCCGGGCGTCAGGCCGGCGTAGCTGGACGTGGTGTTGTGGGCCTCGGACCGACGGGCGGCGAATGACCAGAGAGGTCCCATGCCGTTGTCCCTTCGTGTTTTTCTGTGCCTCGCCGTGGTGGCCCTGTTCGCGGCTCCGGCGGCGGCTCAGACGTCCTTCGTTGCATTCGAGAGTGGGCCCGTTCGCCCGCTCGCCATCTCCCCGAACGGAGCCAAGCTGTTCGCGGTCAACACCCCGGACAATCGGCTGGAGATCTACAAGGTCGAAGGCTTCGGGCTGGTCTCCAAGGGATCGGTCCCCGTCGGCCTGGAGCCCGTGGCCGTAGCCGCTCGCAGCGACACCGAGGTCTGGGTGGTGAACCACCTCTCGGACAGCATCAGCATCCTCACCCTCGATGCGAATGGCTGGCGCGTCACACGGACCCTGCTGGTTGGTGACGAACCCCGCGACATCGTCTTCGCAGGCACCGGCGGCAACCGTGCGTTCATCACCACGGCCCACCGCGGCCAGCACCGGACCCATAGCTCGATCTCGGGCGTGACCGGCGCCGGCGATCCCCAGCTCACCACGGCCGGTGTGGATCGCGCGGATGTCTGGGTATTCGACGCGACGGCGCTCGGTGGCACGCTCGGTGGCACGCCGGTCGAGATCGTCACGATGTTCGGCGACACGCCGCGCGCTCTGGCCGTAAGCCCCGACGGCAACACCGTCTACGCAGCGGTCTTCCATTCGGGCAACCAGACGGCACCCGCCAATGAAGGAACGATCTGTGACGGCTTCGGCGGCGCAGGCAACTGTAACGGCGACGGCATCACCTCGCCGAACGGTCTCAACGCCGGTAAGATTCCCGGCGGCAACCCCGGGCCGTCCGAGAACACCAGCATGGAAGCGGCCCCCGAAGTCGGCCTGATCCTGAAATACGACAATCCCTCGGGCGAGTGGCGCGACGAGCGGGGCCTGAATTTCAGCAACGCGATCCGCTTCAACCTGCCGGACACGGACGTGTTCACGATCAACGCGAACACCCTTGCCGTTGGTACCGACTACCCCCATGTCGGAACGATCCTGTTCAACATGGTGACGAATCCGGTCAACGGGAACATCTACGTTTCAAACACCGATGCCAACAATGCGGTGCGCTTCGAGGGCCCGGGCGGCGGTGGCAGCACGGTGCAGGGCAACATCGCGCGCTCCCACATCACGGTGATCACACCGGGTACGGGTGACGTCGAGCCGCGGCACCTGAACAAGCACATCAACTACGGCGTGCTTCCGGCCCCGGCGGGTACCAAGGCGCATAGTCTGGCGAATCCGGTCGAGATGGTCGTTTCGAGCGACGGCGCCACCCTCTACGTGGCGGCCTTCGGCTCCAGCAAGGTGGGCGTGATCGACACGGCGGATCTCGAGAACGATCTGCTCTGGGACAATGCCGGTACTGAATTCGACCCGACCGTCGAGAGTGCCAACTACATCGACGTCACGGGCGGCGGTCCCTCGGGTCTGGTGCTGGACGAGAGCAGCAACCGGATGTTCGTCTACACCCGCTTCGACAACGGCATCTCGGTCGTGGATACGAATACGGGCACGGAAACGGGTCACGTGAACTTCCACAACCCCGAGCCGGCGAACGTCACCGATGGCCGCTTCATGCTCTACGACGCCCTTCAGACGTCGTCGAACGGTGAGGCTTCCTGCTCCAGCTGCCACGTGTTCGGAGATTTCGACAGCCTGGCGTGGGACCTCGGCAACCCGGATGACGCAAACCACCACAACCCCCTGGTGATCAACCTCGGGATTGCGGCCCCTGGCGACATCAACGGAACCGGCGTGCTCACCGAGTTCTCCTCGATGAAAGGCCCGATGACGACCCAGACCCTGCGCGGCATGGAGACCTCCGGTCACATGCATTGGCGCGGAGACCGGGCCAATGGGTTCTTCGGTGAGGACAGCCCGAACACCAACGATTCGGACCTCTCCTTTCGGAATTTCATCGTGGCGTTCCCGGGCCTGGTCGGAATGGACATCGATCTCTCGGGTGGCCCGGGTGTGAATCCTGCCTTCGAGGCGGATGTCCAGGCCTTCGCCGACTTCATGCTCGACGTGAGGCTGCCGCCCAATCCCGTGCGCGCGCTGGACAACTCACTCAACAGTAGCCAGCAAGCCGGCCGGGACTTCTACTTCGGCGACCATGGTGGGAACGATTGCTCGGACGGGCTCTGCTCCCCCGGTAACCTGGAGGGGATCCTTGGCTTCTCCTGCAACGGTTGCCACACCCTGGACGCGTCCCAGGGCTTCTTCGGAACGGGAGGGAACGCCAGTTTCGAGAACGAGCCTCAGATCTTCAAGATCCCTCAACTTCGAAACCTCTACCAGAAGGTCGGCATGTTCGGGAAGCCGGATGAAGACTTCACCAACTCGGGCGACAACGGTCACAAGGGTGACCAGGTACGCGGAACGGGCTTCCTGCACGACGGCTCCGACGACACCTTGTTCCGCTTCTTCCAAGCCGTGGTCTTCAACAACAACCCTGGCAACAACGCCGGGTTCGACGGAGGCGACAACCAGCGCCGGGATGTCGAGCAGTTCATGCTCGCTTTCGACACGGACATCGCACCGATCGTCGGACAGCAGGTCACGCTCGACGGTGGAAATCTCGCGACGGTGGGTGGACGCATCACCCTGCTCGAGCAGCGAGCGGCGGCGAATTTCACCTCCCTCGTGCTGGGTGGCGCCGTCAAGGAATGCGACCTGGTCGTGACCGCCCTGGTCGCCAAGGTGCGACGCGGTTGGGTCTACCAGCCCGGAACCGACGACTACCGGACGGACGTCGCGGCCGAGGCGGCCGTCTCACGGGCTTCCCTCGAGGCGCTGGCCGGCGGCACGGCGCAGGAGCTCACCTGGACCTGCGTTCCCCCGGGCTCCGGCGTGCGGGTCGCCCTGGACCGCGATGAGGACGGGTTCCTGGATGGCGACGAACACGCCGATGGAACCGAGACGGACAACCCGGCGAGCTTCCTGGGTGCCTGCAACAACGGCCTCGACGACGACGGTGATGGCGACATCGACCTCGCCGACGGCGGCTGCTTCAACGCGACCTGGAACAACGAAATGCCCGAGTGCGACGACGGGCTCGACAATGATGGCGACGGCAACATCGACCTTGCGGACGCTCAGTGCGGCAGTTCGTCGTCGCTGAACCGCGAGAATTCTGTCAACCAGATCAACTGCGGATTGATTGGCCTCGAGGTCCTACCGGTGCTGGCTCTGGGGGCCTGGCGACGGCGCCGACGGCGGCTGGTCTAGGGCCTTTCAAGCGGCGAAGCTCAATAGGCGCAAGTGGTGGCCAGGTAGGTTGCGCCCGGGAGATTCCTGCTGAGTCAGGATGTGGCGGGATGCTGGCGCGTCCGGTGGCCCACGTCAGATCCGGGTGCGAGCTCAATCGTGGCCCGGATCCTGCCCAAGGACGAAGCGAGCAAGCTTGCGGAGCTTCTTGGTCGGATGCTCCGCAGCGATCTTCTGCAGCTCGCCGAGGCCCTCCGGACCGGTGAGCGCCAAGGTCATCAGCGGGGTCGTCAGCGTTGCTGGATCTGCATCTGGATTCCAGAGCATCTCACGAAGCGCAGGAACGGCTGAACCGCCTAGCCGCCCGATGCTCTCCATGGCGGCCCCTCGTACCTGCCCATCGTCATCGCTGAGCGCCGGAAGGGCGGCCTCGAGGGAGGCCAGCCCGTGTCGCTCGAACAGGGCCGTCAGCGCGGCGGCCCGGACCTGCCCCGCTGGATCTTTCGCCATCAGCTCCTTCAGCTTGGTATCAGGGAGTCCTTTGCCTCCCCATCGCGTCGCTGCAGCGCGCACTCGAGGGTCTTCGCTCGCGAGCAGCTTTTCGGTTCGTTCCGCCGAGAGACCTCCCTGAAGCTGCGCGAGCGATGTGACGGCCGAGCCTTGCAGCGCGGAGGGGAGGGCCGCGAGGGGCGAGAGCGCTGGTTCCAATGAATGAAGGGATTGGTCTCCTGCCAGGGTGATGAGTTGGCGTCGGAGCTCGACCGGGCGCGAGGCGTTCTCGAGCAATGCCTCGAGGTGGGCCGTCGACTCCGTTTCCAGCCGGTTTTCCAGGCCGGGGATACGCGCCAGCGCATCGATGGCAGCCGTGGCCAACCGCGCATCACCGACTGCCGCAAGCGCTGCCAACGCGGTGACACCCGCCTTCTCTTCTCTCTCCTCGGAGGAAAGGCGAAGGTAGGCTTCCAGGGAGTCGAGAGTGGTTGGGTCCGGGTCGTTCAGGAATGCCTCTCCGCGGGCCGCGATCGCCAAGGCTTCTCGTGCGGGGAATCGCTTGCGCCAGAGGGAACCAGAGGGGAGCGGTTCGAGTGCCAACACACTCCGTTTCCCTGCCGTGAATCGCAGCTGTTGATCCCGGCCGAACTCTTCCCACGCGATCACGAGGAGATCACCCGGGTTGGCCTCTCCGCTGAGAACCCGCTCGACACGAAGCCCGGCACGCCGGCCATAGGTATCGATGCGACTGGGGGCTTCGACCAGGCCCACGACCGTGAGCGGTGCACCCTGGGCCGCCTCGAGCAAGCGGTAGCCGCCGGCCGCAGGGATCGACGTCTCCAGGCCGCCGGCCGGGAGGGCCAGCAGCAAGAAGAACGGCAACAGACTGAGCTTTGCGAACCGCCTCGACATGGAGGGCAAATGACCTCAGGGAGCCAGTTGCACGCCAGGCGCATCGAAGCTGCTGTTGCCGTCCACATCGACGAACAGGGCGTTGGTGTAGCAGAGCGCTCGCACGCCCCCCTCGTTCGGATCGAGGGTGGTGAGCTGCGCCAGCGTCTGGCCGCCGTCGGCGTTGTTCGGGTAGACCGGGAAGGTGGGGGTCGAGTTGCCGACCGTTCCCTTCGCCACGACCACGACCCATTCGTCGACGGTAAGGTCCGTGAGCGGAACCGTGAGCAGGGTGTCGAAGCGGTCCGCACCCGTAACTCCCGGGTGAACGTTCAGCGTGTTTCGCACGAAGTCACCCGCACCGAGTGTCAGCACGGTCGTCGGATTCGCGCCGTAGGCGACAGGCGTCCCGCCCGAGGTTCCGGCGACGACGGTTTCGGCGTTCCGGTAGATTTCGATGGTGTCGTACTCCCCCCAGACGGGCGCCTGGACGTGGATGTCGAGATCGACCGAACCGTCGGTCGCGGTGACCAACGTGGTCCCGCCGAGGCTGAAATCAGCAACCGCGGCACCTTCGACCAGCTGGCTCTGCAGGTAGCACCCCTGCCCGCCGACCGCGCGCTGGGTTTGCACCGCCAGCCCGATCTCGCTGTCGCTGATCGCCGCCGGCGAATCGCTCGAAGAGGGCGTCCATGTTCGGCCTCCGGCGCTCTCGAGGTCCTTCACGGTATGCGTGTCGCTGTCGGCGATGGCGGTCGAGGGGTACCCCTGGTTGAGCAGGTTCATCCAGACTCCGATCCGGTTGTTGAGGAAGGAGTTCTGGGCGCCGACGGATGCGCCATTCCACAGCTCCAGGGCCAGGAACGGATGGAAGAAATTCGAAACGTCCGGGTTGAGCCGGAAGATGGTCGGATCGGCGAGCAGCGACTGCGGGGGTTCGAGCCCCGTGTCGATCTGCAAGGGGCCGAAGTGGCTGTCGATGTGGTTGATGTGCACGACCGTGTCGAGGCCTGCGTTGCTCGGGTCGGCGAGGACCGCCCTGTCGATATCGGCGGGCGTGAGTCCATAGTAGTCAGGCGGGAAATCCTTGCCGGCAGGTGCAGCCCCTCCCCAGTCGGTCGAGCCGTTGCTGGGTTTCGAGGTGTCCTGGCCCTGTGGGTAGGCGTTGTAGTGCCCGTAGTCGAAGGTCGTGATCTCCTCGCCAATGGTGGCGTGCACGAAGGACGTGAGGCCGAGGGACGTGATGGTCGGCATGAGGTCGGTGACCGCGTCGTGGTCGGTGACGATGATATTGTCGACGCCTTCTCCCGAGTAGGAGAGGGCCCTCTCGGCCAGGCCGATCCGGGAGTCCGGGCTGTGGATCATGTGGACGTGGTAGTCCGAGGAGACGAAACCCGTGGTGTCGAGGACCGGCGCGATCTGTGCGCTGACGAGGTGAGTCGTCCCTGCGACTGCGGTGATGCTCTCCTGGTGGATCGACCATTCGGTGCCCCGAGAGACGGTGATCTGATAGTCGCCCGGCTCCAGGTCGAACTCGATGATTCCACTGGCTCCCGCGAAGTTCACGGAGGTCAGCCCGTCCAGGGGGGATTCCTTCAGATCGTTGAAGATTCCGGAAGTTGTGGAACCGAGGCCGGGCAGTGCGAAGGAGAGCGTCGGCTCCGGGCTCGGGTCGATTCCGACCGAGACGATCCGCACCGGAACCGGCGAGTTCGTTTCGTCCACGGCCTCGATTCGGATCCGTGAGGTCGCGGGAAGATCGATGGTTGGCGCGGCGATGGCACCGGAGGCCGGCACCGTAACGGAGTGGACCACGGGCATCACGCCAGCCCCCTCGAAGAGGTGGCCCTCCTTGGCAGCCGCGACGCCGTAAGTCGCGGCTGGGATGTCCGCCTGGTAGCAGCCGGCGGCGTCGGTGAGGAAGTGGGCGTCGACCCGGGAGATTGCGCCGGAAACGATCGGACCCAGCGCCACCCGAGCGGACGGGGCCGGCGAGCCAGCGACCGTGACGCATCCGCTCAGCGTTCCCGTAGCCAGGCCCTTGACCTCGGCCTCGACCGCAGCGGTGTTGGCCAGGCTGCCGTCACCGACGGAGAAGTAGCCGAGGAAAGAGTTGCTCCCCCCGGCCGGAACCGTGAAGAACGGGTCGAAATCGGCACCCAGCACCGCGAGGAGGGAATGCGTGTGGAGCATGAAGCTGACACCGGAAGTGGAGAAGGAACTCGAGAAGCCAACGCCGCCCGGGAAATTGATCGGGACCAGGCCGTAGTCGACTCCTTCTGCGGCGCCGAAGCCCATGAAGGCAAGGACCTCGCTGGACGGGGAAACCAGGGCCTCGCCCAGGCCGAGTGGGGTGGCCCCGGTTCGGACCCACTGCTCGAGCGAGCCCATGCCGTTGACGTAGTAACCCACGTAGAATTTGACGTCGCTGGCGGCGTTGTTGTGAACGGTGGTTTCTACCGCCACGTAGCGTTTGCCCGGCTCCAGCCGGTATTCCGTACAGCCGTCCACGTCGTAGTCACGGTCATCGACGATGCTCAACACGTTGGGGAGCGAGAGCCCCAGTTCCCCGACCTGCGAGGATGCGTTGATGTAGTCGTTCAGATCGTCGGGACCGCAGGTCCTGACGACGGCCGCTTCACCATTCTGTCCGTCGTTGAGCACCTCGAGGGTCTGGGCGTTGATGACCGTCTCGAGATTGATCGAGGGCTGCAGTTCGAAGAACTGGTCGAGCCCCGGTTTGCTCACGAGTTCCGCGTCGATCAGGTTGCCACCGAATTGTCCCACGCTATGCAAGTCGCGCTGTTTGGGAGCCTGGATCACGAAGCGCGCTACGTCGTTCTCGATCATGGTGTCGCCGAGCCGGTTGTCGGCCAGGGGCCCGGTGAGCAGATCCCCCGGGTCGGTGATCTCGAAGGCGCGAGACTTCGGCGGCAGGTAGTCGAAGAAGGCAACCGCGATCCGGACGCTACCGCCGCCACCGACAAGGGGTGCCGAGGCGATCAGCTCGTTGCTGTCGAGCAGGGGGTCTCCAGGATCGACGGTCGCCGTGAAGACTCCGGGGGGCCCTTCGGTGAGAGACACGGGGATTCCATTCAACGTCGCCGTGGTTCCGGACGCATCGACGGACGAGCCGCTGACATGGATCTCCACCGGGAAGCTCGGGGTTCCGACCACAGAATTGTGGGCCGGGAGGATGATCTGCACCGGCGGGGTGGGGCAGGTGAACCCGAGGCAGGCGACGGCGGCCAGGGCAATAAGAGCGAGCGGGTTGCGAAACGGCATGGGGAGTCCTCGTCAAAAAGCGCGATGGAAACGGAGACCGGCGGCCCGGGAGCCGAGGGCCCCATACTATAGGGGGAAGTTCCCACGGAATTCCAGGACTAGCGGAGTGGAGGCGCGGATTCGTCCATGGAACTCCCCTCGGGGACTGGTCGAGTAGATCGCAAGAATCCAGCCGAGCCCCGATCCCGGAAGAGGCCGCGCGACGCCATCTGCTGGCCCCACCGAGCCTGGCCTTGAAAGATCACGGTTCGCGCCGATCCTCATTGGATGGATCGCGATCCCTACAAGATTCTGGGCGTGGCGCGGGATGCATCGGGCGACGAGATCAAGCAGGTCTATCGGCGGCTGGCGCGAGAGACCCACCCGGACGTGAATCCGGGTGACGAAGCCGCCGAGGAACGCTTCAAGGTGATCTCCTGGGCGAAGGAGGTGCTGCTCGACGACGAGAAGAGAAGGCGCTTCGATGAGTTCGGGGACGAGGGCCTGGCGGCCGGTTTCGATCCGGAAAAGGCCCGCGCCTATCAACAGTGGGCGCGGCGTGCGGGGCGAAGTCCGGGTCACGATCAGTTCGGCGGCGATGTCGATGTGGAAGATCTGCTCTCGCATCTCTTCCAGGGCCGCGGGGGTGGTGCCCATGAATTCGAGGGGATGCACGGCTTCGGCCGGCGGGGCCCGCTGCGCGGCTCGGATCTCGAGGCAGAGGTGGGGGTCGATTTCCTCGATGTGGTTCGAGCGGCCGAAGTGGAGCTCAGGCCCGAAGGGCGCCCGACCCTCAAGGTGAGCATTCCTCCCGGCGCACGAGACGGGACGCGCATTCGTCTGGCCGGGCAGGGCGCGCCGGCACCGGGTGGGGGCAAGCCGGGCGATCTCTTCGTCCGCCTTCGCGTACGTCCCCATCCGTTCTTCGAGCGCGAAGGCGATGACCTCGGAGTCGACGTCCCGGTGACGATCCCAGAGCTCGTGCTTGGGGCCGAGATCGATGTGCCGACGCCCGATGGCTCCGTCCGCATGACGGTGCCCTCAGGCTCGCAGGCGGGCCGGAAGCTCCGTCTCCGGGAGAAGGGCGCAAAGCGGCGCGACGGCGGGCGGGGAGATCTCTACGTCCGGCTCGAGGCGGTGCTCCCCGAGCATGCGGAAGCCGAGAAGCTCGAGGCGGCCGTCCGCGAACTCGAAGGCCTGTATGCGGACGATGTCCGCGCGCACCTGCGGGAGGGGCTCTGAGATGCCGACCTTCACTCGCCACCAGATCGCCGAGATCCTCGAGATCGACGAGGGCTTCCTGATTCGCCTCGAGACCGAGGAGATCTTGTTTGCCGATGCCACGAGCAGCCAGGCACCGTACAGCGAACGCATGCTCGAGAGGGCACGGGTTGCCTACAGCCTGACCGAGGAGTTGGAGGTGAACCTCCCCGGTGTGGCCGTGATCATTCGCCTGCGCGAAGAACTCGGAACCAGCCGGGCACGCATCGAGGCATTGGTGCGTGCGCTTCGGGGCCAGAGCCAATCGCCCTGAGCCAGGCTCTTCCCACCCGAGGGAGGCTTCCCGGGTCGGCGCCTCAGTCCGGGATCTTCACTCTCTTCCAGCTCAGCCCTTCGCCGTCTCCGAAACCGCATCGGCATTCGGCGGGTCGGCTGTGCTGCTGGTTCTCGGCGATGAAGGTCGAGTCGGCCGCGCCCTGCGCATCGCAAGTGGCTTGGCACCTCTTGAAGTCGTTCCGATGCTGCCAGGCGTCTGCCAGCCAGAACCCCAGGAAGAGCACGAGAAGGGGAATCCCAACGGCGCTTGGCAGGGTCGTGTGCCCGGGCTTCCGCAGATCGTGGATCCAGCTCATGAGGGGTGGTTCGGAACCCGGCCCAGGGGCCTTGAGCGTTGGCAGTTTCCGAGTTGCTGCGCCGCCGCAGGGGATTATGCTCGTCTGCGATGTAGAGCAGGACTCGGATAGCGAACGACCGCCCCGAACCAGGACCCTCCCCCGCGTTCGGTGTTCCGAACCCGTTTCGCGATGGTCTAGAGAAGCTCTCGCGAGTGGCTCGCCATCGAAAGGACCTGCTCATGTCTCGATCTTCTTCTCGCGATCGATCTCTATCGAACCGCGTCGTACTCCTCACCGGTGTGTCTCGGGAGATCGGCATCGGTGCCACTCTGGCGCGCCGCATGCTCGACGAGGGCGCCTCGGTCTTTTCGACCGGTTGGGCTTCCCACGACGATGAGATGGCCTGGGGCGCCGATGCGGACCGCGGGGCGGCATTTCTAGCCGAACTCGATCCAGGGGACGGTCGTTTTCACTACCAGGAAGCGGACCTCGAAGATCCGGCCGTCGCCGATCAGCTCGTTCGTGAGACGGTGGAGCGCGATTTGGCGCGATCGACATCCTGATCGCGAACCATGCGCGCAGCTCGACCGAATCGCTGGCCGATGTAACAGCGCTGGAACTCGATCGTTGCTGGGCCGCCAACGGGCGGGCTTCGGTCTTGCTGGCCCAGAGCTTCGCCGCGCGTCACGACGCCTCCCGCTCCCATGGCCGTATGCTGCTGTTCTGCAGCGGGCAGCATATCGGTCCGATGTCGAACGAGATCGCCTACGCGGTGACCAAGGGCGCCATTCACCAGATGACCGCGTCCCTCTCCGATGCGCTGATCGACCAGGGGATCACGGTCAATTGCATCAACCCTGGCCCAACGGATACCGGTTATGCGCCTCCCAGGATGCACCGGGCCATTGCCGACATGATGCCGGCGGGTCGATGGGGAATGCCGGAGGACGTGGCAAACATGGCGGCCTGGTTGGTCGGCGAGGAGGCGGCGTGGATCACGGGGCAGGTGATCAACAGCGAAGGTGGGTTCAGGCGCTGGAAGTAGAAGTCGGGGGTGCCAGCAATCGCTCCGCATTCCCCCGCAGGATCGCCGCACGCTGCTCGGGTCTGCCTTCGGTGACGATCAAGACCTTCGCCAACGTGGCTGCGAGGTGATAGAAGGGCCAGTCGGTTCCGAATAGCATGCGCTCGCCACCGGTCGCTTCGAGCATCTCGTGCAGCGAGGTGACGCCCTGGCCGTGGATGCCCAGCCAGGCGTTCTCATGGCGAAGACCAAGGTCGAGGGCAGAGGCTGCGTCGCGGGCACCGGAGTGCAGGAGAACGAAGTTCACGCCCGGGAAGCTGCTTAGCGCGCCTTCGAAGTGGCGCGGCATTGCGTAGCGATGGGTGGATTCGGGTTCGATACCCGCACGCCCCGCATGGAAGGTCACAGCCAGCCCCAGCCGCTCGCAGGCTTCGTAGATGTCCATGACATCGGGGTCATCCGGATAGAAGCGTTGCATCGTGGGATGCAACTTGATCGCCCGAGCACCGGCGGCCGCGTATCGATCGAGCTTTTCGATGCGGTTTGGATCTCGCGGGTGCACGGAAGCGGCCTTCACGAACTGATTTCCCGCCTCGGCCTGATCGATGGTCGCCATCCAGCGCTCCGTCAGGTCGTCTCCAAACGGAAGGCCGAAGGCGATCGGCAGGATGACGGCCTCGCCCACGCGGGATGCCTTCATCTCGGCGAGGAGGTTGGGGATGGTGTGGGTCGCAGCCGCGGAGCTTCCCCAGCTGGCCTGGGCGACGACCCCTTTTCGCAGTTCCCAGAGGTCGTCCTCGGTAAAGTTGGCATTGATGTAGACGTCGAGGTCCAGTTCGCAGCCAGGATCTTCGGAATCGCAATCGAGCAGGTGCCAGACGCGTTCCCCTCGTTGCATGAGGTCGACGTCCGGCGCCAGGAGCATCGAGATCCCGAAGTGACAGTGCATATCGATGGCGGTCGGAAAATCGTCCGCGACGCAGACGAGTTGACCCAGGGAGTCGAGTTCGAACCAGGGAAGCTCGGCGAGGCCGCGGTAGCCACGATACTTCTGCGGGCCGAAGGGTCCCTTCCCGGAGCGGGCAAGCTCGGTCTTCCGTTGCTCGGCCAGTCCCGCGATATCCGCTTCCGTGTATCGGCCCGGCTCCGGGGGCGAGGAACAAGCGCCGAGGGCAAGGCCGGCGGCGCTTGCGGCAGTGCCGGTCAGGAATTGGCGACGGGAGAAGGTCGAGAGCGTTCGCATGCGGCGAGCATCGCATCATGCTCGCCGCATTGCTCGCGGCGGATCAGCGTTCTTCCAGGCCGTTTTGTTTCAACCGCCAGAGGAGTACGTCCAATCGATCCTGACCAAAGAACGGCTCACCTTGGAAAGCGCAGGTAGGCACCCCCCAATGTTCTGCGGTCGCATGGTCGGTTTCGTTCTGCGCGATTGCCGCTTCGATTCGATCGACCTCGCTCTCCGCGCGGGCGTCGAGGGCCTCGAGATCGAGGCCTGCTTCAGCGCTGGCTCGCGCCAGATGTTCTCCCTCGTGCCAGTTCTCCGTGCCGCCCCAGATCAGATTCGAGACCGCAAGGGCAAACTCGACCCCCGAGCCTTCTTCTTCCGCCAGAACGCCCAGCCGGGTGAGGCGGTGGATGTAGGGCTGGGTCTCACCGGTTCGCATGCGTCCGTCCGCCAGTTCCTGGACGACCGGATCCGGGTGCGGCCACGCGATCGGAAGTTCGAGGAACTGCGCGACGCGTTGCACGTCGACCATGAAGTAGCGGGTCCACAACGGATGAACCTGGTCGAAGAACTCGGGAGTGCGAATCGCAATGGGGTAGACCGGACGAAAGCGCACGTCCAACTGGTATCGGTCTTGCCAGGCAGCGAGACGAGGCGTCGCCAGATAGGACCAGGGGCTTCGAAACGACCAGAACACGTCGATCGTCAGGGAATCGGCCAACTCGGGGAGTTCTCCTCAGTCCGTGGGTTCACATACGAAGATCGGGATGTCGCGGGTCGTCCTCTCCCGGTACTCAGCATAGGGTGCATAGTGGCGGTCACAGATCGGCCAGAGAGCGGGCTTCTCCTCCGCCGTCGCCAGCCGGGCCCGGAGATTCGAGTGCCGGCCTCGATGATCGACCTCGATGTCCGGGGTCTTGACCAGGTTGCCGTACCAGACCGGGTTCTTCGGCGCGCCGCCCTGGGAGGCTACGAGAAGAATGCCGCCTTCGTGGGGTACGTACATCAACGGAACGGTCAGACGGCGTCCGCTCTTCGCACCGGTCATCGTCACGAAGCAGACGTCGTCACCACCCAGTTTGTTGAAGAAGCGTCCACCGGACAAACGGTGCAGGAAGACATGCGTCCGGGTCATGGCCTTGAGGATGAAGCGGGGCGGGGGCGAGCCGGGGCCTGAGGTCTTTTCGGTAGACATGGGATTCCTCCGAGAGGGGGGCGGGCACGGCACTGAAAGCCTACCGCAGGCCGACCCGAGAGGGCCGGATCGCGGATCCTCTACACTCGGCAAATGAACAAGTTCTCGCGGCTCCGCGGAGATGCGGCCCTCGCGGTCTACATCGACATGAAGAGCCCCTACGCGTTCATCGCCATCGAGCCGACCCGGGCGATGGCCGCGGCGGCCGGTGTTTCGATCGATTGGCGGCCGTTCACGCTGGACATTCCCAGTTTTCTGGGTTCCGCCCGGCTCGACAAGAAGGGAAAGGTCGAGAGCAGCCAACGCACCCCCAGCCAATGGTCGTGGGTTCGCTACGCGTATCAGGATGCGCGGCGTTATGCGAAGCTGCGTGACAAGACGCTCCGGGGTACCGAGAAGATCTGGGATTCCAGTCTGGCCGGTATTGCGATGCTCTGGGCGAAGCAACAAGGCAGCGAGTGTTTCGATCGATTCGTCGACGAGGCCTACGAACGCTTCTGGCGCCGCGATCTGGATATCGAGGATCTGGACGTTCTCGAAGCAGCCCTTGCCGGGATCGGCGCGGATGTCGGCGGCTTCCGAGCCTATGCCAGAGGTGCCGGCCGTGATGCCCACGACCAGTTGAACGAAGCAGCTTTCGATGCCGGCGTATTCGGCGTTCCCTCGTATCTCGTCGCCGATGAAATGTGGTTCGGCCGCGAACACCTCCCGCGCGTCGCCTGGTTGCTCCGAGGCTCGGTCGGGCCCTCGCCGGATGTGGCCAATCGGGGCTTCGGCCCGTGACGAGGCTCCGTATCCTGCTCGATCTCAAACACCCTCTCGCCTTCCTGGCCCTGCAGCCGGCCATGGAGCTGGCGGCTTCGCGATCCGATGCCGTCGACTGGCTGCCGCTGGATGTTTCGCCACTCCAGCCGCCTGTCGCTCCAAAGGACGGGGACGGCAGGGGAGTCCGCCATTTCTTCTACCGAGCGGAGGCGATTGCACGGGAGATCGAAACCTACTCCCGGGCCCAGGGAATCATCCTGCGTGAGCCGTATCGCAACGGGAGTGTCGATGCCGCGCACCTCGGCTGGCTATGGATCCGAGAGCGAGCACCTGAGCGCCTGACTGCATTTCTGGGAGAGTTGTTTCGTGGCTACTGGTCGCTCGAACTCGATGCGTCGAACCCGGAACAGATTGCATCCCTGATCGACTCGTTCGACGCGGACGGCGCTTCGTTCCTGGTCTGGTCTGGCAACGAGGGCACGAGGGTCGCGGCAAAGCTCCAATCGGAGCTACGAGACGAGGGCCTCGTTCGGGTACCCGGGTTCGTCGTGGACGGCGAGCTCTTCTTCGGGCGCCAACATTTCCCAATGCTGCGTTGGATTCTGGACGGACGGTCGGGGCCGATTCCCATCCAGGGGTGATCGGGAAGCGTAGGTCGAAGCATCGGCGGTGCGGGTCGGACGGACTCGCCTGTGGCATCTTCCGTCAATGCCGAACGAAGCCGAAGCCGCCGATGGCGCGGCCGTCCGTTTCCCGCCGCCCCTTGTTCCGCTGATCGGGTTGCTCCTTGGGCTGCTGCTTCAGCACCTGGTCTGGCCGATCACCATCCCCGTCGAAGGGGCCGTGGGTATCGCGGTTGGTCTGCTGTTGTGTGTG
>JAAETT010000620.1 GCA_024228115.1 bacterium | reverse complement strand
GACCAGACCGCACGAATGGCCCACTGGGCAATCCGGCTCTCTTCCAGGGTCGGCAGCGTGGCCAACGCGAGGTCTCGCGGGTTCAGCTGATCGGTCGTGCTGAAGAGCTCCGTCTTGCCCCAGACGATGGTCTGCTTGCCTGCCCGGATCCAGAGCCGACTATCGAACATCTCGAGGTCGACGTAGGCCTCCTTCAGCTCCTTCTCGTCTTGCTGAGAGGCGCCGCGATTCCACTGCAGCTCGTTGATCGTGAAGTTCTGGTCGAAGGAATCGAAGTCACCGTCCTTGAGCGCCTGCTGGAGCCGCTCGTTCGGGTACCAGATGCCGCTGGGGACGTAGTCCGGCGCGCCCGAGTCGAAGCGCGCCTCGGGCGCGGGACGGAGCGGCAGGGCCAGGCCGCCGCCAGCACCCGCGAGAACGCGATCGTTGAAATCGTGGGCCCGGAACGGGTTCGGCGTGCTCTTCGTATCATGAAGAGGGTCGATGTCGCACTTGATGTTGTGGACGAGCTGCTGGTTCCCGTGGCCGTTCACCGGGCCGCGGGTACGGCGGCTGGCGAATCGACACTCGCTGATGTCCGAGAACAAGAGCTGCGCCGGGTCGTCGCTATCCGGGGTGACCATGTCATCCAGGATTCCATCGAGGCCAGCGCTGGCGCCCCAGAAGCCGTTGTAGGTAATCGATCCCTGGGAACTCACCGCACGCCGCGAGCCGGGCAGGTTCGCGTCCTTGTTGCGGAAGGCCAGGCCTTGAATGCTGTGGTCGAACTCCCGACGGGTGTTCCCGGTGAACTGGGTACCCGAGAAGCCGCTCTCGTGACCGCTCTGGATTCGGGCGGGCAGACGCCCCGATCGATCGCCGTACACGTCGACGTTGTCGAACATCCAGCAACCGCGTCGCCACACACAGTCGAAGCGGGCTTCGACGCGGGCGAACGCACTTACCGCGTCGAACGGGCCGAACCCATCCGGCGCGATGTCAGCTTCGATCTCCAGGTTCAGCACGTGATACCACTGGGTGAGATCCCAATCGTCCGCGCCGCTGAAATCGTCCCAGATGGACCGGATCTGCTGCTCGTAGAATCCGTGGACTTCGAGCTTGCCGTCCCAGAAATCGATCGCCGTTGCCGGCATCGAAACCATGACGAACAGAAGTGCGCCGAGCGCACCTCGCAACCGGCGAGCTGCAAACGCTGCGTACATGACCCCTCCTGATGACCGGATCGCTTGCTCTGCCCCCACGCCGCGACCGAAGGCTCCCGCCCTCGACCAATGCGACGTCGAATCAAACGTCCGGTGCGCTTTCCCCCAACAACTTCTGCCGCGGCCAGCCCCTCCGGACCGATCCGCACTGAACCCGAACGCCTCATGGCTGCCACATGGCCCCATCACGCTGGACTCAGCAGTTTGCACGTATACGCCGAACATCCCGAGAAAACAACCGAAATGAGTTTCGGGGGCGCCGGGCTTTGCCCCCAAGGGGGCTGGGAGGACCCGGCCGGATGGGTCAGTTCGACTTCGGTTTCTGCTTCGTGGCCTTGGGCGTCGCCGGTTTCTTCGCGGGCTTCCGGGTCGCCTTCTTGCGAGTCGCTTTGGCTGCGGCCTTTTTGCGTGTGGTCTTGGCCCCAGTCTTCTTTCGAGTGACCTTCTTCGTGGTCTTCTTCGTCGTAGCTTTCTTCTTCGTCGTCTTCTTGGTCGTCTTCTTTCGGGTGGTTTTTGCGTCACCCTCCGCATCCGCCTTCTTCCCGCGCGGCGGAAATTCGAAACCGTGGCGTCCCGTTTCCTTCAACACCAGGATCGCCGAGAACGGGCGACCAAAGCGCGACGTGAAATCGGTCAAGAGCTCGGTCTTGCCATTCGCCAGGTAGTACTGGGCCTCGTCCCGCGTGATCTCCCGCTTGCAGACCGTCCGGGGAAAGATGAACCCGCTGGTCTCCGGGAGCTCGGGCTTCTCGGGCGCGGGCTCGCCCTTCGCCTTGGCCTCCTTCTTGGCGGCCTTGAAGGCTGCCGTCAGCGCGTCGGCTTCGAGCTTCTTCGGGCAGATGTACTGGGTCGATGTCTCGATGATCTGGCAATCGCCCCCGCACGGGCACGGCCCGAGCGGCTCGGTGTTCACTTCGTATTCCGGGATATCGCTGGCGCTCTCGTCGTTCCAGCCCTCGGAAACGACCTTGACCTTGCCCTCATCGCGATCGAGCTCGAGGTGGCCCTTGTAGGTGCGCCCACTGCGAGCCGTGAATCCGTCGAGAATCCCGGTCTGCCCATCCTTGAGGACGGCCTGGGCGGCGGCCCTATCCATGTAGCGGCCCGAGGTGTCCTTCCAGAGCAGGAGCGGACAGTTCTCGTGCGGGCAATCCTCCTTGGCCTTCGCCTCCCGCGGAAGGTCCGGATCCTTTTCGCAGGTATAGAACCAGGCCTGTTCGACGACCGGGTGCCCGCTGTAGGGGCATTTGCCGATCGGCTCGTCGTTGCCGTAGAGCTCTTCGTAGCCGAAGGTCTTGGCGCGCTCGACGACCTCCTTGGCGTAGGTCTCGACCTCCTCCATGAATCCGGCGGCCGTCCGCTCTCCGCGCTCGACCTGTTGGAGGTGCTGTTCCAGCTCGCCGGTCAACGAGGGCGAAGCGAGACGATCGATCGAGAGCCGGTTCAGGCTGTCGATCAAGCGAATTCCCTTCACGGTGGGACGCAACGCTTTGCCTACGCGCACCACGTAGCCCTTGCGAATCAGGTTCTCGATCGTCTCGGCCCGGGTGGCGGGCGTGCCGATCCCCTTCTCGTGGAGCACGGCCGCGATGTCCTCGTCGTCCACCTGGCGGCCTGCGTTCTCCATCAAGGAGAGCAGCCGCCCTTCCGTGATACGCGCGGGCGGGCGGGTCTCCTCGGCGCTGGCTTCGACCTCACCGGTCGCAACCGCCACGCCACTCACCTCGCTCTCGCCAGGCGCGAGGGGGGCCAAGGTCACGCTCTCGCTGTCTTCCTGCGCCGGCGGCAGGACCGCACGCCAGCCCGGCTCCATCAGGGCCCGGGCGCGAGTGCGGAAGTGTTCGCCCTGGGAAACGGTCGTGCGCTCGACCCGCTCCCACAGGGCGGGCGGGTGGAACGCACCGAGGAAACGGCGCACGACCAGATCGTAGAGACGCTTGTCGTCGCCTGTGAGCTCGCTGCGCGGCGCGTTGCCGGTAGGGATGATCGCAAAGTGGTCGGAGACACCTGCGTCGTCGAAGATGCGCTTCTCGTTCTGGAGCCCATCGCGCAGCAAGCGCGCGGCACTCTCGGCGAACTCACTTCCCGGGCCATCCTTCGTACCCGCAAAGCTCTGGAGAGCTTCGTTGACGTTCGCCCGGTAGTCGTTCGGCAGGCACCTCGAATCGGTCCGCGGGTAGGTCAGCAGCTTGTGGCCCTCGTAGCAGCGCTGGGCTGCCGAGAGGGTCCGGCGTGCGCTCCAGCCGAAGCGTCGATTGCCCTCGCGCTGCAGGCTGGTGAGGTCGAAGAGCGGCGGTGCGGATTCGCGCGAGGGTTTGCGGGTCTCGCTCGCTTCGGCCGCCTGGCCCTGCACCGCAGCCACGATGGCGGTTGCGCGGGCTTCGTCGAAGAGGCGGTCGTCCTTGCGTTGGTCGTCTTCGTCGGCCTTGAAGGCAGGGTCGTACCAGGTGGCGGAATACGTCTCGCCCCCGTGTTCGAAGGTCGCGGCCACCTTCCAGTACGGCACGGGCACATGCGCCAACACGATCAGCTCGCGCTCCACCAGCAGCGCCAGGGTCGGCGTCTGCACGCGACCGGCCGACCAGGCCGTCCGCTCCTTGCGGCTCGCGAAGCGTTTGGTGAGCGCGCGGGTCGCGTTCATGCCGATCAACCAGTCCGACCAGGCCCGACATTCCGCGGCCTGGGCCAGGCCCTCCATCTCACTGCCGGGGATCAGCGAATCGAAACCCTCGCGGATGGCGTTCTTCGTCATCGATTGGAGCCAGAGCCGATCGATGGGCTTCTCGACCCCCAGGAACTTCACGACCTCCCGGAAGATCAGCTCGCCCTCGCGGCCGGCATCACAGGCGTTCACCACGCGGTCGACATCTTCGCGCTCGACCAGCTTCTTGATGGTGCGGATGCGATCGCTCTGCCCCTTCTTCTTCTTGAGCGAGAACGATTCGGGAATGATCGGGAGCACGTCGAGGGTCCAGCGCTTGTACTTCTCGTCCACCTCTTCGGGTGCGAGCAGCTCGAACAGGTGACCCACCGCAAAGGTGATGACCCGATCCTCGGACTCCCAGTAGCCGTCTTCTTCCTGGAAACCGCCCAGCGCCTCCGCGATATCGCGGGCCACACTCGGTTTCTCTGTGATGATCAGCGCCTTCGCCACCGCCGCAGTCCTCTCTCCCGATTCCCCTCGGGGCGTGTCTTCCGCATCGAACGATCTGCCCGCTCGGGCCGGCCACCCTTAGCCGGAGGCTCACGCAGTGACAAGTTCAGCGCCGAACGCGGCGCTCCCGGGAGTCGGGGCCTCACGCAGAAAACTTGAGCGTTGGCGCTCGGCGTTGGCCTCCTCTGCACACCGCCTGCCGGTGGTTTGGCGCTGCGTTCTCGCGGGGTTGGAGCATCCGGCGGGTTGCCACGAGGGGCCTCGTCGGCCAGCCTCCGGCGCGCTCGACTCATCTTTCAGGAGGTTTCCCACGTGAGCAACGCCCAACCGATCACCGGTCTCACCCCCGGCCAGGTTCCGAAGCATGTGTTCCTGTGCGGAGATCCGGCCCGGATCGATCGCATCACGGGGGGCTGGGAAGGCGCGACCGAGGTCTGCAACGTCCGGGAGTATCGCGTCGTAACGGGCGACTGGGGTGGAATGCCCATGGCCGCCGCCTCGACCGGGATCGGTGCTCCGAGTACGGCCATCCTCTTGGAGGAGTTGGTGAAGCTCGGCGCCCATACGTTCATCCGCATCGGCAACAGCGGCGGCCTTGCACCGGACCTCGAACTCGGGGATCTGGTCGTCACCACAGGCTCGGTACGCGACGACGGCACCAGCCGTAGCTACGTCCTGCCCGAATATCCGGCGGTGGCCGATCACGAGTTGGTCGGGGCCCTGCTCGGGGCCGCGAAGGAGCGGGGCGCCCGCTGCCGCGCCGGGATCACCTGGAGCCTCGACGCCTTCTACATGCGCAACGCTGTCCTCACGGAGAGCGGCGGAATGGGATCGATGAGCGTCGACGACTATTGGACGGCTGATCATCCGAACCGCATCGCCGATCTGCGCGCCGCCCGCGTACAGAACTGCGAAATGGAATCCGGCGTGCTGCTCACCCTGGCCAGCCTCTTCGGCGTTCGGGCCGGCTGCATCTGCGTCGTCTCCGACCGCACACCCTGGCCCGGCCCGGCCGAGATAGACCTCGACCGCAACATGGGCCAGTGCATCGAGATCGCACTCGACGCGATGGTGAAGGTCGCCCGGGACTAGCGAGAAGCGGAGAAGCGGGGACGTTCTTTCCGCTGTTTCCGTTACTCGGTTTCCCGCTTCGCGGGAAACCGAGTAACGGAAACAGCGGAAAGAACGTCCCCGCCTCCGGCTAGCGGACCAACTCCACCGGGACGGGCATCAGGTTCCAGGTGAGGATCGGCAGGGTTCCGCTTCGCTTGTGGATCACTGCCCGGTCGATCTTGCCGTCCTGCCAGGCGTAGCGACGCACCTCCCTGTCGTCGTCGCTGGCGACGTAGAGCTCGTCACGACCGTCGCCATCGAGATCGGTGAGCAGCGCAGCATGCTCGAAACCCTTGGATTTCGCATCGATGAGCGACTTCTCCCAGGCCGCCTTCGGATCCGCTCCCGGGCGCAGCATCCACAGGCCGGAATCCTTGGCCGCGACCACCATTTCCTTTGCGCCATCGCCTTCCACGTCACCCACCGTGAGGAAGCGCGCCATCGGGTCGGAGAGGGTCGCAACCGTGTGGCCAGCCTTCGGGTCTGTGCCCGCGTCGTAGCGGCGGATTTCCAGGTCACCGCCTTCGGCGGCCTCGATCGAGACGTAGAGTTCGTCCCGCCCGTCGCCGTCTACGTCATCGACCAGGATCTCCTTGGCGTGGCGGCCGCCCAGATCCGCCACGACGACGCGCCCCTCGTTCGTGGCCGGGACGTAGCGCACGACCTCGCCGTACTGGGGCTTGCCATCGAGCTTGTTGGGATCGCTAGGCGTCGCGTAGACCTCCAACACACCATCGCCATCGAGATCGCCGATCTCGATCTCGTGGATGAACTTGTTGGGCTCCGCATCCATCTTGATGACGTCGTAGCCACCGCCCTGCTTCGGCCGCACGACCGCGAAGACACCCTGGTCGTGGGTCGCGACGGCCAGCGCCGAGTTGCCATCTCCGAAGAGGTCGCCTGCCTCGGCGTCGCGCATGCGGCTGAACTTGCCGCCGAAGTCTTCCTTCCACAGGGTCTCCACCGGCGCGAGCTGGCCATCAGCGCCCTTTCGCCAGAGCTTCAGAGCCGCCTCGCTACCCCCCAGCGTGAGGATGCCCGGCGCCTGGCCCGGGGGCGTGTAGACCATCGCCTTGTGGAAGACGTTGCTGTCCGGATCGTCGATCTGCGTCGTCGTCCACTTGCCGCCCTCGCGCACGAGCACCGTCAGTTCGCTCTTGGGCAGCGGCCTGTTGTCCTGCCGCTCGAACCTGGAGATGGCGACCAGCAGGCCGAGGGGCAGATCCGCCGGAGCCGCCACCTTGGGCGCCGCTCCAGGGGAAGACTTCGCGGCCGTGGGGGAAGGCTTCGCGGCTGCCGCCGGAGCCTTGGCGGCGGGCTCTTCGGCCGAGCCGCAAGCCAGGGCCAGGCCGATGACGATCGAAAGGACGAGCAGGATGGGACGGACCACGGTGATCTCCTGAGGGTATGGGAGCCTGGGCGGCCCCGAGGCGAGGGGGTGTAGCAGACTCGGAACCCCGCGTGCCTGTTTCGGTTCTCCGCCAAAAGGGCTTGACCTGGCTTGCCTGGGAGACTGTGTTACCGACTGGCCGTGGCCAAGATCAACACCCAGCCTCCGCGCGGAACCCGGGATTTCTTCCCGGAGGAGCTGCGCCTGCGCAACTGGCTCTTCGACATCTGGCGCGAGACCGCCCGGCGCTTCGGCTTCGAAGAGGTGGACGCGCCGATCGTCGAGCACGCCGAGCTGTACATGCGCAAGGCCGGTGAAGAGATCGTGGACCAGCTCTACCACTTCGAGCTTCACGATCGGCACCTGGCCCTGCGCAGCGAGTTCACGCCGTCTCTCGCCCGGATGGTGATGGCCCGTCAGGGTGCCCTGCGCTTTCCGATCCGCTGGTTCGGGATCCCCCAGTGCTGGCGCTATGAGCGCATGACCCGGGGGCGACGCCGGGAGCACTACCAGTGGAACATGGATGTCTGGGGTGAGCCGAGCGTGGCCGCCGAAGCCGAGCTGATCAACGCGGCATTCTGCGCGATGGACGCGATGGGCCTCGGAGCCGGCGATGTGCGCATGCGCGTGAACAGCCGAGCCCTGCTCGAGGAAACTCTGCGCGAACGCTTCCTGGGGGACCGCCCCGAAGCCTTCGAGCCGCTTTGCGTGGTGATCGACAAGCTCGACAAGATCGGCGCGGACGCCGTCGTGGATCAGCTGGCGGATCCGGACGGTGCCATCCGCTTGCCGAAGCCGGACGCATTGGATGTGGTCGCGCTGCTCCAGGTCGACGGCCTCGAAGAAGCGCGCAAGAGCGCGCCTGCGGGCTCTGCGGCGCTCGCCGATCTCGAACGCCTGTTCGCGTTGCTCGAGGGCTACGACATCGCGGATCGCGTGGTCTTCGACGCGTCGGTCGTGCGAGGCCTCGCCTACTACACGGGAATCGTATTCGAGGCTTTCGACACCGGAGGGAAGCTACGGGCCGTTTGCGGAGGCGGACGCTACGACCGGCTGCTCGAAAGTCTCGGCGGGAAGCCGGCTCCCGCCGTTGGATTTGGCTTCGGCGATGCGGTGATCGCCGAACTGCTCGAGGAGAAGGGCCTGCTCCCGGAGCTCCCTCGCACGCTCGAGGCCGTGGTCTTTCCCTTCAGCGACGCGGAACGCCCGCAAGCCCAGGCCCTGACGTCGAGCCTGCGCCTGGCCGGCCAATCCGTCGAACTCGTGTTAGGCCAGATGAAGCCCAAGCGCGCGTTGGCGGACGCAGATCGGGCGGGTGCCGAGCGGATCTACCTGATCGGCCCGGACGAACTCTCCCGTGGCGTGGCCCGGGTTCGTGAGCTTCGTACCGGCGAAGAACGGGACGAACCGCTTCCGAAGGGAAGCCATTGATGCACGGCTGGACGACTCGCGACAGCCGGGAGCTCTACAACGTCGAGAACTGGGGCCGTGGGTATTTCGAGATCGACGCGAACGGCGATCTCCAGGTACAGCCCCGCGGCGCAGGCGGACCCTCCATTGCGCTTCCGGACCTCGTCAAGGACTTGCGCGAGCGGGGCCTGCGCACGCCGCTCCTGGTGCGCTTCTCGGACATCTTGAAGAGCCGGATCGATCACCTGGCCGGCGCGTTTGGAAAGGCGACCAGCGAGTACGGCTACCGCGGCCGTTTCCGGGGCGTGTATCCGATCAAGGTGAACCAGCAGCGCCACGTCGTCGAAGAAATGGTCGAACTGGGGCGGGATTGCTGCCTGGGCCTCGAGGCCGGCAGCAAGCCCGAACTCCTGATCGCCCTGGCGCTGCTCGATACCCCGGAAGCCCTGATCATCTGCAACGGCTACAAGGACCGCGCCTATATCGAAACGGCGCTGCTGGCCCAACGGCTCGGCCGCACACCCATCATCGTGATCGATCGCTACCACGAGTTGGAGTTGGTCATCAAGGTGGCCACGGAGCTGGGCATCCGCCCCCATATCGGCATCCGCGCGAAACTCTCCGCCCGCGGCGCGGGGAAATGGGTCGAATCCTCGGGAGATCGCTCGAAGTTCGGGCTCACGGCGGCGGAGATCGTCGAGGCCGTCGACCGCCTCCGACACGAAGACATGCTGGAGTGTCTGGAGCTCCTGCACTTCCATATCGGTTCCCAGATCACGACGATCCGCGCGCACAAGGATGCACTTCGCGAGGCCAGCCGCATCTTCGCCGGCCTGCATGAACTCGGCGCCCGCCCTTCGCTCTTCGATGTCGGCGGCGGGCTTGCCGTGGACTACGACGGCTCGCGCACGCACTTCCATTCGTCCAAGAACTACTCGTTGCAGGAGTACGCAAACGATGTGGTCTCGGCGATCCAGGAGGTATGTGACGAGAAGGATGTGCCGCATCCGGATCTCGTCACCGAGGCCGGGCGCTGGATGGTCGCCCACCACTCCGTGTTGCTCTTCGACGTGCTCGGCGTCAACGATGTAAAGCCCAACGCGCGCCCTCAGCCGGTTGCAGAAGACGACCCCAAGCTCCTCCGCGATCTGGAGGAGACTTTCGAGGCCGTCAACCACAAGAACCTCCTCGAGTGCTACCACGACGCCATCCAGCTGAAGGAAGATGCCGCCACCCTTTTTGCCCACGGCCAGCTCGATCTGCGCGATCGCGCCCGGATCGAACGATGGTTCTGGGCGTGTTGTGACAAGATCCAGCGGTTTTCGCGTGAGCTTCCGGAGGTTCCCGAGGATCTGCGGCCCCTGGAGAAGGCCCTCGCCGACACCTACTACGGCAACCTCTCGGTCTTCCAGAGCGCACCGGATCATTGGGCCGTGAAGCAGCTATTCCCGCTGATGCCCATCCATCGCCTCGACGAAGAGCCCACGCAGCGTGGCGTGATCGCCGATCTCACCTGCGATAGCGACGGCAAGATCGATCAGTTCATCGACGTGCATGGCGTCAAGAGCGTGCTCGAGCTGCACGCGGTAGATGGGGCCACCTACTACCTCGGCATGTTCTTGATGGGCGCCTACCAGGAGATTCTCGGCGACCTGCACAATCTCTTCGGGGATACCGATGCCGTGCACGTACGTCTTTCCGACGACGGCGGCTACGAGATCGAGCACGTGGTCGAGGGCGATGACGTGCGCGAAGTCCTGGCCTACGTCCAATACGACCAGAGCACCCTCAAGGAGAAGGTCCGGCGGCTCACCGAGAGCGCCCTTCGACGTGGCGACATCAGTCTCGAAGAAACCCGCCTGCTCCGCCGCCGCTACGACCAGGGCCTCTGGGAGTACACCTACCTCGATCCGGATCGCTGAGCCGTTCACCCATGTCCGTGCGAATACTCTCGTGGAACGTGAACGGGTTGCGCGCCTGCGAACGGAAGGGTTTTCGGCGTTGGCTCGATCGCTCCGACGCGGAGATCGTCGGCGTGCAGGAAGTGCGAGCCAATCGGGACCAGCTCTCCGCCAGCCTGACGACGCCCAACAGTTGGCATGCGGAGTTCTCGGCCGCCAAGCGCCCCGGCTACAGCGGTGTAGGCCTCTACGCGCGGCGAAAACCCGATGCCGTGGAGACGGCGCTCGGCCAGCGTAGCTTCGATGACGAAGGCCGCGTGCAGCTCGCCCGCTTCGGACGCCTGATCATCGCCAACATCTACTTCCCGAACGGAAGCGGCAAGAACCGGGACAACAGCCGGGTGCCCTACAAGCTGCGCTTCTACCGTGCTCTCTTCCAACGGCTCGACCGCATGCGCCGCGGCGGTTACCGCGTGCTCGTAATGGGCGATTTCAACACGGCCCACCGGGAAATCGATCTGGCGCGGCCCAAGGGCAACCGCGAGACCAGCGGCTTCCTGCCCATCGAGCGAAAGGAGATCGATCGCTGGCATGACGCTGGTTGGGTCGACACGTTCCGGCATTTCGAACCCGGGCCCGAGCACTACTCCTGGTGGAGTCAGCGCTTCGGCGTGCGCGAGAAGAACATCGGCTGGCGAATCGACTACGTCCTCGCCTCGGCTGCCGCCATGCGCTTCGTCCAGGGCGCCTTCATCCACCCGGACACCCGGGGCTCCGACCATTGCCCGATCGGCGTGGACGTCGACCCCGGAATCTTTCTCTGACCCGAACGGTGGCGTCCCCCGGTCGCGTTCAGCCGCGGCGAAATTCGGCGTAGTCGACCAGGGCGCGGAGCGCGGCAATGGCGCGGTGGGCACTCGAGTAGCAGACGCGGCCTTCTTCGCGGACGCCAACGGGGCCCGCGTTGCCGTAGGCGCGATCGGTATAGGCCAGCTCAGTGGCGCTCAGTACGGGTTTGTCGTGCCGTTCCGAGGCTTCGCGGGCAGCCTGGGCATAGCGGCGATCCTGGCGCGCGTGGAAGTCGGCGATCCGGTCGAGCCCGAAATCCGGGTGGAACTCGCCGGAACGGAAGGCTTCGGCTTGTGCTGCTTGGATACCGAGCCCGAGGTGGATGACAGCATCGACGTCGGGATGGGCGCAGATCAGGTCGAGCACCTCCGGGATGGTGTCCCGGGTTTCGCCGCCGGCCAGGTCGATCGGGTTGCTCCTGCTCCAGCGCGGCGGGACCATGCCGTCGATCTTGGCGCGCAGATCTTCCGGCAACGCCATCAGCTCGAGACCCGCTTCTGCGCAAGCGTCCGCCGCCAGCACTCCCCATCCGCCCGCGGTCGTGAACACGATCGTACGCCGGCCCCGTGGCAAGGGTTGGGTGGCGAACGTCGCGGCCCACTCGAAGGCGTGCTCCACGCTTGGCGCGCGAATGGCGCCGACCTGCCGCGCGATGCCATCGAAGACCCGGTCGTCGCTGGCGAGGGAACCGGTATGGCTGGCGGCCGCCCGCTTGCCTTCGGCTGCCACACCCCCCTTGACCAGCACCAACGGCTTCTTGGCCGTCACCCGCCGCGCCGCCTCGGCGAAGCGACGCCCGTCGGGGACTCCCTCCAGGTAGGTGAGTGCAACCGCCGTTTCCGGATCCGCCGCGAAGTACTCGAGGAAATCCGGCAGGCTGGTCTGGGCGGAGTTGCCCGCAGAGACGGCCTTGGAGATTCCAACGCCCGTGAGGACGGCGTAGTTGAGGAAGCTCGAAACCAGGTTGCCGCTCTGGCTGGCCACCGAGATCCGACCGGCCGGCGGGTAGGGCGCAACGATCTGCGCGCACATCGAGGGACCCGTCGAAATGACGCCCTGGCCGTTGGGCCCGGCCACGACCATGCCGAGTTCGCCTGCGACCCGGACGAGTTCCTTCTCGCGCTCCCGCCCTTCTTCGCCGGCCTCTCCGTAGCCACCACTTGCGATGAACGCGGCGCGGATTCCGCGCTCGGCGCAGGCCCGCAGCAATTCGATGTTCGCCTGGTAGGGCGTGCAGACGAAGACGAGGTCCGCCTCGCCCGAAGGCACTTCGGAGATTCCCGCCAGCGTCGGTCGTCCCAGGATCTCTCCGCCATCCCGCGTCACAGGGAAGAGCTTCCCCTGATAACCGAAGCGCAGAAGGTTGTGGTACGTCACGAACCCGAATTTCCCGGGGTGCGAAGAAACGCCCGCAATGACGATGCCCCGAGGATGGAAGAGCGGGCGGAAGCGTTCGATCAACTCGGCATCCGTCGGCGGCGGCGAACCTGCGGGCGCGGTCGAACCCGTTGGCCGCTGCGAACCTGTGGTCGCAGTCGGGTCCATTTCCGGTGCTGCCGCTCCGCCCAACTCGACCAGGCCGTCGACCGCCACGGGCTTTCCATCTCGAAGGATCAGCGGGTTGACGTCCACGCTGACGATATCGGGCCGGGCCTCGGCAAGACGGGAAAGGCCAACCAACACATCCGCAAGTTCATCGAGATCAGCAGCCGGCTCCCCGCGAAAAGGCTCGCTGATCAGATGCGAGGCGCGCAACCGCCCGATCAAACCGCGGGCGGCCTTCCGATCGATGGGCACTGCTGCAAACGCAACGTCTTTGAGGGCTTCGGTCAGAATGCCACCGAGCCCCAACACGACGCAGGGGCCGAACTGAGGATCGCGGACCAGGCCGGCAATCAACTCCCGACGACCCGCAACCATCTCCGCGACCAGTAATTCGACCGGGCCGTCTTCGGGGGTCGCCCTTGCCAGGAGGTCTTCGGCGGCATTCCGCACGGCGGCCTTGTCGACGAGGCCTAGCCGGACCAGATCGCGTTCGGTCTTGTGAGCGATGCTGTCGCCACAAAGCTTGAGGGCCACCGGGAAGCCGATCCGTTCTGCCGCATCAGCGGCCGACGCAGCATCGGCCGCCACCGCCTCGCGAGAGATCGGGATGCCGTGCTCGGCCAAAAGGGTCTTGGATGCATGCTCGGAAAGGGTCGCTGCCGTCATGAGGACCGCTTATGCTAGACAAGACCCCTGAACCTGCCATCCACCCATCACGGCCCGCTCCCCCTTCGGGCCCGACGACCCCGGGAGCGACGTGATCATGGAACAGAACGCGGGTTTCCTTGCCACCCTCGAGAGCCTCTTCCAGACCGTTCTGGTCGATTGGGTCGCGGCAGTCCTCTTCTTCGATCTGGCGTTCTGGGATGACGGCATCCAGCTGCCGATCGTCGTCGTCTGGCTGATGCTCGGTGCCACCTTCTTCACGCTGCGCTTCCAGTTCGTGAACGTGCGCGCCTTCCGCCACGGCATCGACTGCGTGCGGGGGCGCTACACCAGGGAAGGCGAGACCGGTGAGATCTCCCATTTCCAGGCCCTCTCCGCGGCTCTCTCGGCCACGGTCGGGCTCGGCAACATCGCTGGCGTGGCCGTTGCCGTCGGAGTCGGCGGACCAGGAGCCATCTTCTGGATGGTCATGGCGGGAATCCTCGGCATGACGTCCAAGTTCGCCGAGTGCACGCTCGGGCAGAAGTACAAGACGATTCGCGAAGATGGGCACGTCTCCGGTGGCCCGATGCACTACCTGCGCGACGGCCTGGCCGAGTTGGGATATGCCAGGCTCGGAAGGATTCTCGCCGTGGTCTTCGCGGTGATGTGCATCGGCGGCAGCTTCGGCGGCGGCAACATGTTCCAGTCGAACCAATCCTTCGCCCAGTTCGCGAGCCTGGTCCCGATGCTCGACAACACGACGGGTGCAATCCTCTTCGGCGGTGCTCTGGCCACGATCGTCGGATTGGTGATCGTCGGCGGTATCAGGCGAATCGGCGAGGTCGCGGGCTATCTGGTTCCGATCATGTGTACGATCTACGTGCTGACCGGTGCCGTCATCCTGCTCATGCACGCCGGTGAGCTGGGCGCCGCGTTTGGCACGATCCTACGCGAGGCCTTCGCCCCCACCGCAGCCGCCGGGGGCGTCATCGGGGCGATGGTCCAGGGCTTCCGTCGCGCCGCGTTCTCGAACGAGGCCGGCACAGGCTCAGCGTCGATCGCGCACTCCGCCGCGGCCACGGACGAGCCGATCCGCGAAGGCATCGTGGCGTTGCTCGAGCCGTTCATCGACACGATCGTGGTATGCACCATGACCGGCCTCGTGATCGTCGTGACCGGAGCGCACCTCCAAGAAGGCCTCTCCGGCATCACCATGACCAGCTGGGCCTTCGAGAGCGCCTTCCCCTGGTTCAAGGTCGTGCTCGGAATCACGGCCGTACTCTTCGCCTTCAGCACGATGATCTCGTGGAGCTACTACGGCGAACAATGCTGGGTGCAGCTCTTCGGCTTGCGCAGCATCGCCCTGTACAAGGCCCTCTTCCTGGCTTTCGCCTGGCTCGGTGCCATCTTCCAGGCCCAGGCCGTCCTCGATTTCGGCGACCTGATGATCCTCGGAATGGCAGTGCCAAACATCATCGGCGTCGTGATGCTCTCGGGCAAGATCCGCGCTGCACTCGACGACTACATGGGGCGCCTGAACTCCGGAGAAATGCGACCCATCTCCAACTGAGGAATAAGTCAACAAGCGGGGACGGGGTTTACAATTGACTTTTGACGGGCGGAGCCCGTCAAAAG
>JAAETT010000619.1 GCA_024228115.1 bacterium | reverse complement strand
TGTAATATCACCTACTCTACATTTACAATATGCAAATATCTACAGTAACCTACAGTAACCAAGCAGCGTCAGTGACGCAGATAGTAGCCTGCATTAGGTACAAAGGAGTCAGGAGCAAGTTATTCGATGAGCTGGTTAAAATGAGCTATCAATCATTGAAATCGGTTCACTGGGTCTGGAGTTCTGTAATATCACTACTCTACAAAAGCAACTTCTCTTTTTAATGACACAGATAGTAGCCTGCATTAGGTCCATAGGAGTCAGGAGCAAGGTATTCGTTGAGCTGGTTAAAATAAGCCATCAATCATTCAAATTGGTTCACTGGTTCTGGAGTTCTGTAATATCACTACTCTACAAAAGCAACTTCTCTTTTTAATGACACAGATAGTATCCTGCATTAGGTACGTAGGAGTCAGGAGCAAGTTATTCGATGAGCTGGTTAAAATGAGCTATCACTCATTGAAATCGGTTCACTGATTCAGGAGTTACTTAATATCACCTACTCTACAAAAGCAACTTCTCTTTAAAAAAAAAATTAAAAACAAAAAATTTCAAAATTTTTTTGACCATTTTTGTAGAGGATCAGAAGACGGTTCGAATGAGCTATCACTCATTGAAATCGGTTTGCTGGTTCTCGAGTCTATAAAGGGAAAAGAAAGAATGAAAGAAATACAACTCAGCTATTTATATAGTAGACTAGAAACCCGCTCAGGCTTCGCCTGAGCTAGAATTCAAAAACAGCAAGTAAGCAAAG
>JAAETT010000618.1 GCA_024228115.1 bacterium | reverse complement strand
CCCAAAAATTCAAAATTGAGCTGAATATGGGACAAGATAGATTATTATCAGGCGGTATTTTTTTGCCTTTATACAGCATGCATCCGAGGCCCCGTTCTTGCGTTATTTGCGACGCAAGTTGCTGATGGCTACAGTATTTATGACAGGTTGCTGCTTATCTAATTCTTGCCGTCGTTTAGTAGTTGTTGATATTTTGCATCAATTCCTTTCCATCCTGTTTGTTTGCTCACTAGATGAAGTCGTTTTGATTAATTTTTTCAAATGCCACATGAATAATAAATAAACAAACAAGATGGAATGGAACAGGTGCAAAATACTAAACGACGGCAGGAATTAGATAAGTAGCAATCTGTCATAAATACTGTAGCCGTCAGCAGCTTGTGTCGCAAATAACGCAAGAACGGGGCATCGGATGCATGTTGTGTAAAGATAAAATAATACCGCCTTATAACAGTCTATCATGTCCCGTATTCAGCTCAATAAATTTTGGGGTGTACTGCCCCTTTAAGAGTCATCGATTTTAACAAGTGCGAGCTGTTAACGGGTAAAAGCAAATAGTAGTGTTGTGGAAGGAAGCGTCAGCTCTTCCTTGGGTCGACATTGAAGAAATGAAGCCGATCGGACGCTGGGTTCGTGAGCAGTGAAGAAAGCAACAAGTTGATATGACCCAACAATATTGT
>JAAETT010000617.1 GCA_024228115.1 bacterium | reverse complement strand
TGATGAGTTACGTGGACGGACACAACGATGATCCCACTCCCTTCGTCTGGTCCAAGACAGCAGAAGAGATCATCGAAAAGGTTGGCAGAGCCAGGCGCGCGCTGGATAATGCCCCAACAGCGTGAATCACATCACTAGCTCCAGTTCGAGAAACCCAAAGGGCCCGGCGGGTACGACCCGCCGGGCCCTTTTTCTTGCGCTCGGCCCGCGCCTCTTTCGATTGAATTCCCGGGTGGTTCGGCGTATACATGCCAACTACTGAGGGGAAGTTCAGGTGGGGCCCTGGGCCACGACTGCCAACCCCGAAGGTGCTCGTCGACCCGTCTCCACAAACGGGCTGGCGACGACATGGTTGTCTGGGGGAAAGCGCACCGGATGCTCGTTTCGACGCGGCTACCGCGAACGGACGGGTGCCCGGTCAGGAGGGTTCATGCAGGCTGCTGCTTCGGCTCGTTGGATGCGAGGAGGCGCTGCGGCGCTTCTGCTGATTCTGGTTTCCCTGCCCGCCGCCGCACTCGAGTTCTTCGACCGTCGGCTCCAGATTCACGGTTTCTACGAGCAGCAGATTCGGTCCATCTGGACGGATTTCAGCGGCTCGAACGACTGGGACCTGACCCAGTGGTATCACGTGCTGAACCTGGAAATCGAAGCCGAGATCGCGCCGGATGGGTTCGGCCCCTTCGATATGGTGAGCGGTTTCGCCCGGATCGAGGCTCGCTTCGATTGTGTCTGGCGCCGCGGCTGCTGGATGTTCGACAACGTCGACGTGTACGGCGATCGTTCCGGGCGTCTGCCCCAGCGTATCCAGAGCGGCCGGGCCACCGGCTTCACCGGTACGCAATTCACGGGCGAGGTGCGGCGCGAGTTCGACGGGAATATCGGCGGCCACGCATTCCGGCTCCGGAATGATGTTCTTCCCGGCTCGCGCGTGGCCGTCGGAGCCGACGGCACGACCACCTACGGCCGCTTCTTCGGCGCCAGCCCGGGCCTCGACGGGGTGCTGGACGATACGTTCTTCGACCCGGACAGCGATGACCCGATTCAGCTCCTGTTCCGGAACCTGGAGGAGTGCCAGTTCGCGAGCCGTCGGACTCGCGGCACGGTCAACGGTGTTGGCAGCCAGGGACTCGTCCACAACATCAAGTGCGAGATCGAGCCGCTTCATGATGCGAAGCAGTTTCCGAACCCGTTCCGCGCGCACGATTTCAATGGGCCGGTGTTGGGCGGCGCTGGCGGAGGCGGAGCCCTTCCGCTGCGCCCTGCGCCGGAGGTCCGCTTCGACGCGGGTGCACCGCCCAACGTTCCCAGCGGTATCTGGTATCCGAATGAGCGCCTTCAGCAGGCCCTCCGGGACGGCGATTTCGATTCCTTCGACCAGAACTTCACGGTCAATGAGCTGCAATGGAACCGGGGTGCCTCGCAGCAGGATGAGAAGGAGCTGAAGGAGGCCTATCTCGAATTCGAGATGTTCGACAGCCGGTTGTGGTTGCGGGCCGGCAAGCAGGCCATCGTCTGGGGGAAGACCGAGCTCTTCAGCACCACCGACCAGCTCAACCCGCGCGATCTGGCCCTGGCCTCACTGCCTTCCCTCGAGGAGAGCCGGATCGCCCAGTGGGCGCTGCGTGCGGTCTACTCCTTCTACGACGTGGGCCCGTTGGAGGACGTGCGCTTCGAGGTCGCGGCGATCTTCGACCAGTTCGAGCCCAATGACATCGGTCGCTGTGGCGAGCCGTACACGCCGCTCGTCGCCTGCGGCAAGACGTTCGGTCTGCTGAACCACGGCCAGAACGGCGTCGGGCTGGCCGGAGAGATCCGCCCGCCCAACCCGTGGAACAGCTGGAAGGGCATCGATGTCGGAGCGCGGCTCGAGTGGCGCTGGGGTCGCTTCTCGTTCGCGCTGACGGACTTCTACGGTTACGACGATCTTCCCTACGCGGATGTGCTGTTCAGCTACAGCCGGAACGTCGACCCGAGGACCGGCCGACCGCGCAAGGGCCAGAGCACGGGCAGCTGCCGACACGGCAGTGAGGATGCCTGCCTCACAGAAGACAACGCGCTCCTCCATCACAGCGCCAACCAATCGATCTTTGCCTGGGTCTGCGCCGGGACGGTCGGCGTCTCTGACCTCGACCCTTCGTCCTGCGCCCAGACCATCTTCAATAGCCAGGTCGTCCCCGCCCTCGGTAGTGATGTGTCGCCAGTGCCGATCTCGACGATCTTCAGCATGATCGGCGCGGCGGACAACACCCCCGCCACACTGAACGGAAACACCTTCTACTACGGATTGGGCGGGCTGACGCCGACGACCTCTGCGCAGCTCGTGGCAAACGCGCCATTCATGGCGCAGTGCTCGACCTGCCCACCTGGAACGGCCTTCTACGACTTCAACGGGTTCGTGTACCTTCCGAGCCCGCTTGTCCCCCTCGATCGGGGCGACTTCGATGGTGTTGCCGCCACGGAGGCCATGTTTCCCCCGACGACACCCCTCACTCCGGGTCGGGCGACCCTGGCTCTCCTGTCGGGTATCTCACCCTTCCTGACCGACGAGCAGGAGGCGCTTCTCGGCTGCGGTTCGTTCTACGGGACGAATTGTGACGTCCACGGTATCGACTTCCTCAACACCGAGGCCAGTGTCTTCTTCCAGTCCTGGCCCGGAGTGCAAGGAACCTACCAGGACGGAGGTGCGATCTGGGACACGACGGATCGCGGCAAAGCGCAGCCCGGTACGGTGAATTTCGAAGGTGAGGTGGTCGGAGGCCGACGCGGGGAAGCCTGCCAGATCCCCGGTTCGAGAGGCCCGGGAGACCCATGCTACGACTCGAGGGTCGATGGTGCGCCCCTTGTTGTTGTGAATCTCGCGGGCGATAAGGAATGGGCCGTGCATCCGTTCACCGGTCAGAAATGGCGCTCCGAGATGTCCATCGTTTCCTGGAATTTCCTGATGGCGTTCGTGGGGATCTCCCAGGGAGAAGACGGCGCCGTCTTCACGCGGCAAGACGCCAACAGTATCGACGTCTTCGACCCGAACGACTCGTTCTCCAAGGATCGCTGTTCCTACGCCCGGCCCATCTGGTGCAATGCCGTGAAGGGCTTGATCGGAGGCTTGACGGGTCTCACCCGCTCCAGCATCAAGGCAGGTGGGAACGGCCGCTTCGGCCGCCGCAACTTCCTCTGGACGGCAAGTACGGATCTGGTCCTTCGCTACGAGAAGCGCAATGTGCTGGGCTTCTCGATGGACTTCGCCGAAGACGTCACCAAGACCAACTGGGGCATCGAGTTCACCTGGCAGGAAGGTCTGCCGAGCGCGGATGCGGATGCGTTCGATGGCAACTCGGAGATCGATACCTTCAACCTGACGTTCTCGGTGGACCGGCCGACGTTCATCAACTTCATGAACGCCAACCGGACGTTCTTCTTCAACAGCCAGTGGTTCTTCCAGTACATCGAGGACTACACGCAGAGTCATACCCGGACCGGGCCCTGGAACGCGTTCTTCACGTTCACCGCCACGACGGGTTACTTCCAGGATCGGCTGTTGCCGTCGATGACCTTCGTGTATGACGTCAAATCGAACTCCGGCGCGTTCCTGCCCCAGCTGACCTACCGCTTTACCGAGAACTTTTCGGCGACCTTCGGCCTCGCGCTCTTCGCAGGCCGCTGGAAGGAGTTCGACGCATCGATCAACGGCCCGGCCGACGCCGCGACCAACCGGGTTGGCAAGGATGCCAACAAGCAGTTCGGTGAGCCGGGCCTATCGGCGATCCGTGAGCGCGACGAGGTCTTCCTGCGCCTCCGCTACACGTTCTAGGCGGAATCGGGGACGTTCTTTCCGCTGTTTCCGATACGAAATGGGGGCATCGCCCCCATTTCGTATCGGAAACAGCGGAAAGAACGTCCCCGATTCCGCCCGCCTAACGTCCCTTGATCAACTCGTCGGTCGAGGTGAGCTTTCGCAGCTTGCCCGGATCGATCGGGATGGATTGGACATCGTAGGATTCGCGCCGCCATCCTGCGCCGCCGCCCGGCACGTAGTAGAAGGCGGCTGCAACCGGGTCGAAGACCCGAGCGCGCTCGCCACCGGGCCAGGCCGGGTAGCCGGCACGGTCGCCGCTGAAGCGGTGCACCAGGATGCCGATATCGAGCAGGAAGCCGTTCTTGCGCTGCGAGATGAAGTAGAGCGGTTGCTGGGTCTGGTAGTCGATCCACAGGGTGATGGCGGCGACATGGTCGATCACCCGCCGGGAGCGACCACGAACGACCACGGCGTAGCGGACATCCCAGCGGTCGCTGGCCACCGACAGGCCCGTGTGGCCGTAGTTGCGGTTGCTCATGCCCGGCCAGCCTTCTTCGACGCCGTTCAGCGGGGCCAGGACTTCCTGCATGCCCAGCACCGTCCAGTCGTAGGCGTTCGGGCGCAGGGCCATGCCCGTGAAGCCCTTGCGGATGTCCTCGGTGGCGGCCAGCAAGAGGCCGGCGGTCGGCGCGATCGCTTCGAGCCCCCCGGGACTGCCCGAGGTGGCGCCGCTGGTTCCGAAGGGCACGGATCCGCCCGCTCCCTCGACGCCCGAGACGCTGTAGCGCGGTGTGTAGAGTCCGTCGGTCCAGGTGCTCGCGGCACGGCGGGGTTTCCGCAGGTCCGGGACGTAGACGAAGATGTCGTCGGGTTCCGTGTAGTCCGTCGAGGCTGAACGCGGCCGAGCCTGTCGCCACGCCAGGTGCCGAGCATTGGTCGGCTCCAGGAACCGGCCGCCGGCCACCCACGCGGTCTTGGTGGATTCCGCTACCCGGTAGTCGCTTGCGACCAGGTCCGAACGATGACCGGTGCGCAGGAAGTGCCAGGTGCCCTCGTAGGTTTGCGGCGTGCCGATCCGGCTGGGCATGTCCACGAGGCGAAATCTCCCGATCGGACCCGAGCCGCGGTAGCGATGCTCGAAATTCCAGGCCCAACGAAGAGCGGCATCCCGCCCCCCCGGATCGATCGTATCGGGAGGGAAGGGCAGGCCGGCTTCGTAGTCGGTCAGGTTCCCCTCATCGTCCAATTTTGCGCGGCCGCGGAAGGCCTCGGTGGCGTCCCGGTAGAAGTCTGCCACCGGGTAGCGACGGTGGCAGAAGCCGATCGTCATCTGCATGCCCTCGTAGAAGAAGGCCTCCCGGTAGTTCCAGACCTCCTCCGGAAGCAGCTTGCGGAGGGAGAGCAGATCGTTCAGGTCGAGGAGCGCGCCCTCTTTGACGAGCGGCGTGCCCGTGTCGATCTCGCCCGGTTCCCCCGGGGCGCCCGTGAAGTCCGGGCAGCGGCCTTCCGGGGGCAGCTCTCCGCTGGCCGTCTGGGCGAGTAGCAGCGCCGTTGCGAGAATCGCGATAGCGACGAGGCGGAACTTGGCGGACATGGCGAGCGAACCTCCCGATGGGGCCGGAGTCTACCGGGCAAAGGCCACCTTCGGGCCACCTCTTCTCCCCGAGGGTCGCTGCCGGGGTGGTCTCTTGGGGCCCGCGTTTCCGCTACACGTTCAGTTGGCCAAGGAGGCTCCTTGAATCGTCGTTCGATCGGCTTGCCCCTCGTCGTTGGCATCACCCTCATGGTGTTGGCCCTGCTGCTCGCGATCGGCTGGCAGGTGCTGGTGGTGGGCGATCTGGGCCCGGTGACGCGAGGTCTCACAGCGGTCCACTGGACCTTCCTGATCCTGGGTTCGGCGTTCTTCGTGCTGATCATCGTCGGATCCCTGCTGTTGATCATCTGGTTGGTTCGCGAGATCCGGCTGAACCAGCGTCAACAGGCGTTCCTCGATGCCGTGACCCACGAGATGAAGACTCCGCTGGCTTCGCTGCGGCTCTACGTCGAGACCCTGGCCCGGCACGATCCGGCCGTGGCACGACGTCGGGAGTTCCTCGGCCGCATGGAGGAGGATGTCGAGCGGCTCGAGCGCACGGTCAACCAGGTCCTGATCGCGGCGCGAGCCGATGCGCGGGCCAAGGCGTCCGACGAAGTCACCGATCTCACCGAGTTGGTGGAGGAAGTCGCCGGGGAGATTCGCCGGCATTTCACGCTCGAGCCAGGTGCCATCGTGCTGGGTCGGCGTCGCGCAGTCTCCGTCCTCGGCGATCGGGGTGAACTGGGAGTGGTCGTTCGCAATCTGCTCGAGAACGCCGCCAAGTACTCGGCCCCGGAAGTCCAGATCTACGTCGACCTCGAGCCCGTCGGTGATCGGATCGAGTTGGTGATCGCGGATCGCGGTATCGGTATTGCCGCGGCCGACCTGGGTCGGATCTTCGATCGTTTCGCGCGGGTCGGCCGCGACGTTCAGCGCCAGGCAGGCCTCGGATTGGGGCTCTTCATCGTCTGGAATCTGGTCCGACGGAACGGCGGAAAGGTCGTGGCGCGGAGCGAAGGCCTCGGACGTGGCAGCGAATTCCGGGTGAGCCTGCGTGCTGCGGAAGGGGTCGCCTAGCATGTCGCGAATCGTCGTGGTCGAGGACGAGGCCAACATCGCCGATGGGCTGACTTTCAACCTCGAGGCTGAAGGCCATGAGGTGGAAGTGATCGCCGATGGCGGAGAAGCGGCCGAACGGCTGGGTGCTCCCGATCGCCAACCCTGCGACCTGGTCATCCTCGATCTCATGCTTCCGGGCCTCTCGGGGCACGAGGTTGCGCGTCGCGCCCGCGCCGCGGGGAACTACGTGCCGATCTTGATCCTCACCGCCAAAGACGATCCGGACGACGTGGTACGCGGAATCGAAGAGGGTGCTGACGACTACCTGACGAAACCCTTCAAGCTCGATGAGCTTCTGGTGCGCACGCGCTCGCTTCTGCGCCGGCGCCGCTGGGACGGGGCAGGACCCGCGGATGACGGAGACACCGAACTGCAACTGGGGGAGGTCTGTGTGCGATTCGATCGCTTCGAGGTCGAATCGCCCGAGGGCGTCCAGCCCCTGACTCCGCGGGAGGTCGGCCTCCTTCGAGCGCTGCTCGATCGGGAGGGCCATGCGGTGAGCCGCGGCGAGTTGCTGGAGAGCGTGTGGGGCCTCCATCCGGAGACGAGAACGCGGGTCGTGGACAGCTTCATCGTGCGGCTGCGCCGCTATCTCGAGCCCGACCCGGCGCGTCCCAGGCACATCGTGTCCGTGCGAGGGCACGGCTACAAGTTCGTGCGCTAGATCGATTCGTCTGGCAACCTCCAGCCATGGGCGACGCCCTCCAACTGCACGCCCTTCCGTCTCTCGATGAGCCGACCCTGATTCTCGCTTTCGATGGCTGGAACGACGCGGGAGATTCGGGCACCGCGGCAGCGCGCTTCGTATGCAATGAGCTGCCGATGGCGCCGCTCGCAGAGATCGACCCGGAGGAGTACTACGACTTCACGGTGAATCGGCCGACGATCGTGATGGGCAAGGACCACGAGCGCCGCATCGAATGGCCGAGCTTCCAGTTCCAGTTCGCATCGGTCGAAGACCGCTGCGACATCATCGTCGGTGTGGGCAGCGAGCCACATCTGAGATGGCGGAGTTTTTGCGACGATGTCCTGGAACTCGCCTCGCGCGTGAATGCCCATCGGGTCGTTCTTCTCGGCGCCTACCTGGCCGACGTGCTCTACTCCCGCCCGGTGCGCGTCACCGGCTTCTCCCATCCGCCCGATGCGCTGGGTGCGCTCGGCATCGAGCCCTCGGGCTATGAAGGCCCTACCGGGATCGTCGGTGTGTTAGGCGACCGCCTCCGCCAAGAGGGGATTCCGGTCGTGAGCTTCTGGGCGGCGCTGCCTCACTACATCACCGCCACCCCCAACCCGCGCGGCGCCCTGGCGCTGATCCAGATCCTGGCCCGCTACCTGGATCTCCCCCTCGACCAGACCCGCCTCCGCACGGCCGCTGCCGACTTCGAAGTTCAAGTCAACGAACAGGTGGCGGCGGATCCGGAGCTCTCCGACTACGTCCGGGAACTCAAAAAGCGGGAGTTTGCGCAGTAGGCCGCTTCGCTCTTCGTGCGGGGCTTTGGAGTCGCCGGGGCTGGGCACAGGCCGGGCGGAATGGCTCGGCCGGGGCATTGGGAGGCCGCGATCATCTTGGACGCGGGTTCGCTTACGCGGCTTTCGCCGCTAGCGAACGTGCGCACGCTGGGCTTGGCCTCTGCCTGCGCTTTGTTTCCGCCCGGCCTGTGCCCAGCCCCGGCGAAGCGGTTCTCATGAGGAAGGCCGCCGAACCCTGGGGTTCGGGGCAGAAGAAGAGGCCGGTTCCTTGCTGTAACAGTGGAGCCAACGCGTGGCCTCGCCTTCACCAACAACGCCGTCACGCCTCCACCCAAACCCTCACGCTAGCGAAGCGGCCCCCAGAGGAGACCTAGAGTTCGATCGACTCCTCGATCAGCATCACAGGGATGCCGTCGTCGACCGGATAGAACACCTTTCCGTCGTCGCGGACCAGGCCCTCGGAGATTTCGTTCTCGGGCTTGCCGCCGCCGCGGTTCCTGAGGCTACCGTCGCGGATTCCGTCGTTGACCTTCTGCAGCTGTTCAGCAGAAGCGAGGGTGACGGGTTGTTTGGTTTCCGGGCAGACCAGGATTTCGACGAGGTCGGGACTGACGGTGGGCATGGGGTTTCCTCTCAGCGGAGCATGCTGGACGGGTAGTCCAGGATACGGCGTGCGACGATCAGTTGGTTGATCTGCTGTGTGCCTTCGTAGATGTCGTTGATCTTGGCGTCCCGCATCCACTTCTCGACCAACAGCTTCTTCGACCAGCCCGGCGGCCCGAGCAATTCGACTGCCTTCTGTGTGATGCGGGTAACGGCGAGGCCGGCCTTGGCCTTCGCCATTGAGGCTTCGAGACTGTTCGGACGGCCTCGGTTCATCATGGAAGCCGCACGCCAGGTCAAGAGCCGGGCGGCTTGCAGCTCGGCCTCCATCTCCATGACATCGCGTTCCAATGCCGTCAGCTCTGCCGGCGGTGCATCGTAGCGGATGCGAACACCCTGACGGTCGAGTTCTTCCAGGACATAGTCGAGGGCTGCGCGGCCGACGCCGACCGCCATGGCCGCCACGATGGGCCGGCTGGCGTCGAACGTGGCCATCGCACCCTTGAAGCCCTTGTCGCCGGAGGAGGCCTTGGCGTCCCTCTTCTTGACTTCTGCGCTGCCGAGAAGATTCGCCGTCGGTACTCGGCAATCGTCGAACTGCAGCGTCGCGGTATCCGAAGCACGAATGCCGAGCTTGTTCTCGAGGCCCACCAGGGTCATCCCGGGCGTGCCTGCCGGGACCACGAACGCCTTGATTCCGCCACGGCCCGCCGTGGGATCGACGGTGGCCCACGCTACGACGAAGCCACCCTCCTGCTGCGAAGCGCCCTCCCCAGCGGTGCAGAAGATCTTCGTGCCGTTCAGGATCCAGTCGTCACCATCTCTGGTCGCTGTCGTCTGGATGGCGGCGCTATCCGAACCCGCGCTCGGCTCGGTGATGGCCATGGCGCCCCAGGCCGGCCCTCCGTCGCCGTGGAAGACCGAGAGGAAACGCTTCTTCTGCTCCTTCGTGCCCGCTGCACCGACGGCCGCGCCACCGAGGCCCGCGAAAGGCGTCCGAAGATACAGCCCCGCATCTCCCCAACAGAGTTCCTCGGTCTGCACACAGACCTGGATGAAGCCGTCGCTGGGTCCGACATCCTCGGGCCCACCCTTTCGGCCGTGGTTCCAGTACCAGTCGACCCACTCCGTCGGAAGATCGTGCTCCTGGGTATCGTACTTGCGCGAGATCGGGCGCAGATGATCCGTCGCCATGGCGCGATAGTAGTCCTGGGCAAGGCGGGTCGTTTCGGACATTTCGAAGGAGATCGGCATGCTCGTGCTTTCTTCCTAGAGGAGAGCGGTGGCTTCGAGGACGGTCAGGCCCCGGGCGTTGCGCAGGTGCATTTCGGGAAGGTACTCGCGGATGTAGCCGTGGCCCCCGAAGACCTGCACAGAACCGTCGCTCGCGTCCATGGCGACCCGTCGGACCTGCTGGATGGCGAGGGTGGCTTCGCGAAGGGCATCCTCGCCCTGGTCCAGCCGCCAGGCCGCCTCCCAGGTGAGCAGCCGGGCGCCATCGATCTCGATGGCCATGTCCGCAAGCTTGAAGGCGATGGCCTGCTTCTGGGCGATCTTCACGCCGAAGGCTTCGCGCTCCTTGGCGTAGTCCCGGGCGACCTCGAAGGTGGCTCGGGCTACGCCGATCCCCGCGGCCGCCATGGCGACCCGGCCCTGGGCGACGATGCGACGTAGATCGCAACCGGCGGCCTCGCCGAGGCGGGCCGAAGCGGGAACGCGTACGCCGGAGAGCGCGAGCTGCACCGTCGGCAGGGCGCGGAGTCCCAAGTTCTGCTCGGGGGTCGCTACGAGGCCCTCGGCCTCCCGGGATACGAGAAAGCCCTGGGGTGTGCCGTCCTCGTCGGCAAAGACCAGCACCTGATCGTCGCCCTCGATCCACGGGACGAGGGCCTTCTCTCCTTCGAGCACGTAGCTTTCGCCGTCCCGAGAAGCACGGGCCGTCGGTCGAAAGGGGTCCGAACCGAAGTGCGGTTCCTGGAGTGCCAGCCCACCCGGAACGAATTGCTCGCGCGCATAACGAGGAAGAGTCGCCTGCTTCTGGGCATCGCTGCCAAACTCGGCAACGGGGAGGGCGATCAGACCCGGTGAGAGGATGGCCAGAGCCTGGGAGAGATCGCCCCAAGCCAGCTCCTCGGCGATCAACGCACCCGTCAAGGCACTTCGCTCGCCGCCTCCTCCGAATTCCTCCGGCAGGCCGTTCGCAACCAGGCCCAGTTCATGGGCCTGGGCCAGTACCGAGTTGGAGAGTTTGCCGTCTTCGTCGCATTCTCGCGCAACGGGCCGGATCTCCTGCTCGGCGAATTGGCGAACGGTTTCGATGATGAGCAGCTGCTCGTCGCTCGGTTCGAAGTCAATCACGGCGCGACCTACACGCGCTCGATGATCGTTGCGATACCCATTCCGCCCCCGATGCACATCGTGATGAGTCCGGACGTCTTGTCCTGGCGTTCGAGCTCGTCGAGCAGCGTTCCGATGAGCATGGCGCCCGTCGCTCCGAGCGGGTGACCGAGGGCGATGGCTCCGCCGTTCACGTTCACCTTGGCGTGGTCCATGTCGAGGTCGCGCATCACCTTCATCGGGATGGCGGCGAACGCTTCGTTGATCTCGAAGAGGTCGATATCGCCGACCTCCATGCCCGCCCTCTTCAGGCAACGTTCGGTAGCCGGCGTAGGTGCGGTCAGCATGATGACCGGTTCGTCGGCCGCCGTGGCGGTCGCAATGATGCGTGCACGCGGCTTGAGATCGTGCGCCTTCGCGTAGTCGGGCGCGGCGACCAGTACGGCAGCTGCGCCGTCGACGATGCCGGACGAATTGGCCGCCGTGTGGACGTGCTCGATGGCGGCGAGCTGCGGGTAGACCGAGCGCGCCTTCTCGTCCATGGTCCGGGTTTCGCCCTCTTGTACGTAGGCGCCCATTCCCTCGAAGGAGGGCTTCAGGTTGCCGAGGCTCTCTACCGTGCCGCCGGGGCGCGGATGTTCGTCGCGATCGAGGGCCATGTTGCCCTCGGCATCTCGGACCGGGACCAGGCTTCCGTCGAATCGGCCGTCCTTCTGGGCGATCTCGCAGCGTGCCTGGCTCTCGGCGGCGAACCCGTCCAACTCCTCGCGGGAGAAGCCCTCGATGGTGGCAATCAGGTCGGCCGAGATGCCCTGGGGCACGAGGGGATGGAGCGCGGCGAGCTGGGGGTCCTTTCCGTCGAGGCCGCCGCCCGCAGCGCCCATCGGCACCCGGGACATGCTCTCGACGCCGCCTCCAATCACCAGATCCTGCTGGCCGGCCATCACGCCCATGGCGGCGAAGTTCACGGCCTGTTGGCCGGACCCGCAGAAGCGGTTCAAGGTGACGCCGCTGGCGGTGCGGGGATCCCAGCCCGCAGCGAGGACGCCGTTGCGGGCGATGCACGCGGCCTGCTCGCCAACGGCCGAAACGCAACCGGCGACCACATCTTCTACGTCCGCCGGATCAAAGCCGTTGCGATCCTTCAGCGCGTTCAGGGTCTGGCCCAGCAATTGCTGCGGATGGACGCCCGAGAGGCTTCCCGTCTCTTTCTTGCCCTTGCCGCGAGGGGTCCTCACAGCGTCGATGATCCATGCGTCGCCCATGCTCGATACTCCTTGGCGGGGTCGACGGAGCGCCGGCTTCCGCGGGTGGGATTCCTCACGGCTTCTGAATGCGACCCGGAGTCATGGGTCAAACCGTCAAGATTCGCTCCCCCCATGGGGGAGGCGGCGCGATTCTATCGGATCGGGAAAACCGCCGCATCGCGAATCTCGGAGCGCTAGAACATCGTCTCTATCGGGGTTTCAGGGCCTTGTGAGCCGTTGCTCAGGGTTGACGCAAGCAAGCTGAAGTTCTAATGAAAACCCGCCTGCGCTTCGGAAGGAAGCGCGTTCGGCGCGCCAAACGCCCGATCGTCATGGCTCCATGCTGCGCACAGGCGCGGCAGGGGGCGACGAGAGGTGCCGGAGGCGGCGGTGGGCGCTTCGGCAGCGGGCAGAACGGGTCCAACGCAAGCAGGGAGCGCTTCAGGCACGTCATGGGAACGCATCGATTGCCCCGCCGTTCCGTCCGTGTGCTCTTCGTTCTCGCAGTCGCCGGCTTCTGGCTGGTTGCGAGTTCCGGAGTTCCGGCATCCGCTGATTCTGTGCGCCACGCGACGAGCGTCTGCGAGGCCCAGGAGCTGAAGGCACTGGCGGCAGAGGATCCGCATCTCACGATCGAGATCCCGCCGGAGTACGACAAGCCCTTTCCTACGCTGGCCGCGTGCCGGTCTCACGCAGCCGCCTGGGATCCCGCCGCTGAAGGTCCTCAGCAGCCGATCCCCTTCAGTCACAAGCATCACGCGGGCGACTGGGGCATCGATTGCCTCTACTGCCATACCGGAACGGATCGTTCCCGCGCCGCCGGTGTTCCGTCCACCGAAGTTTGCATGGGCTGCCATGAGCAGTTTCCCGCCGAATACGACGAGCTCGAGGGCATCCAGATCCTCAAGCAGTACTGGGCCGAGCAGAAGTCGATTCCGTGGACGCAGATCCATCGCCTCCCCGAGTACGTGAAGTTCCAGCACCAGGCTCATGTTCGTGTCGGGTTCGAATGCCAGACCTGCCATGGCCAGGTGCAGGACCTCGACAAGCTGTACATGACGCCGGATACGAAATTCTGGCAGTACGGGTTGCCGACGCAGAAGCTCGAAATGGGGTGGTGCGTTCTGTGCCACCGAGACAATGGCGCCTCTCAGGATTGCCTGACCTGCCACTACTAGGACCTAGGACTTCGGATGCCTGAGACCTCTCGTCGTGACTTCCTGAAGCTCGTCGGAGTGAGCGCCGGAGCTGCCGCTGCCGCCGGCTGCTCGGACCACGTCGAAAAGCTGATTCCCTATGTCGTGCAGCCCGAAGGGCTGACGCCCGGCAATCCGGTCATCTACGCCTCGACGTGTCAGGAGTGCCCGGTCGGGTGCGGGCTCCACGTGAAGACGCGCGAGAATCGTCCGATCAAGGTCGAGGGGAACCCCGATCATCCGATCAACCAGGGCAAGCTTTGCGCCAAGGCCCAGGCATCCGTCACGCGCACGTATCTTCCCGATCGCTTCGCGGCGCCTCAGCGGCGTGGTTCGGCCGGGCTCGAAGCGACGACCTGGGACGAAGCGACCAGTGCTGTCGCCGAGGCGATCAAGGCAGCGGGTGGCAAGACGCATATCCTCGGTGGCAATACCGGCGATACGCTCTCGGGCTTGATCGACCGGTTTGCTTCGGCGACCGGCGCCAAGCGCACCATCTACGACCCGGCGGTGAGTGAGACGCTTCGCGAGGCCACCCGGCGTGTCTTCGGAGTGGCGAGTGAGCCGATCTTCGATCTTTCCAGCGCAGATCTGATCATCGACTTTGGCGCCGAGATGTTGGAGACGGGCCAGTCGCCTGTCGAGCACTCGCGTCAGTGGTCCGCAGCCCGCGATGTCGGCGCTCACCATGACGGCGGCGCTCGCCTCGTGTATGTGGGTCCGAGGCTCTCCGTCACTGCTTCGAGTGCGGACGAGTGGCTGCCCGCCAAGCCTGGCAGCGAGGGATTGATCGCGGCAGCTCTTGCGGGCGGTGATATCGCCAAGGCCGCGGCCGCGAGCGACATCCCCGCCGATACCTTGCGTCGCCTGGCCTCAGCGGCGAAGAAGGCGAAGAACCCCGTGGCTCTCCCGCCCGGAGCGGCGCTCGCCAGCCGACGCGCGGTGGCGACGACGGCCGCGGTGCTGAAACTCAACGCCGCGTTGGGTGCGGTCGGCCGGTCGGTCACGATCCCTCCGGCGAGCGATACGGCGAAGGATCGCTCCAGCTTTGCCAACGCATTGGCGTTGGTGGCGGCCATGGACGCGGGCGAAGTCGATGTTCTCTTGATTCACGACGCCAACCCCGTCTACAGCCTTCCGGCTGGCGCGGGCTTCGAAACCGCGCTCGCCAAGGTGGGCATGGTGGTGTCGTTTGCGACGTCCAAGAACGAGACGACCGAGCAAGCCCACTTCGTGCTGCCCGATCACGCGCCGATGGAATCCTGGGGCGACGCGCGGCCTCGTCCGGGCATTCGCAGCCTCATCCAGCCGACTCTCCGGCCGCTTCACGATACGCAGGCCCTGGGCGACTCCCTGATTTCGATCGGTCGCGCCATCGGCGACGACGTCGCAGCGAAGCTCCCCTCCGGCAGCTTCCGAAGCGTTCTCGAGGCCGCCTGGGCCGGAACCGGTTTCCGTCAGGCCCTCAAGGGCGGCGGTGTCTACGACGCGACTCCCTCTGCCGCGACGAGTCCGGTCGCGGGCGGCGATCTCGAGCTTGCAGAGCCCACGTTCAGTGGCAGCGGCGAGTTCACCCTCGTGGCGTTCCCCCACAGCCTGCTGAGCGATGGTCGAGGTGCCGCTCTGCCTGTGTTGCAGGAGATCCCGGACCCGATCACGAGTGTGGCCTGGGAGAGCTGGGCAGAGATCAGCCTGGCTTCGGCTGAGAAGCTGGGCGTCGAATTCGGCGATGTGCTCGAGATCGAGACATCCGCGGGCCGCATCGAAGTCGCGGTCTACCCGCGCGGTGGTATCCGCGACGATGTCGTCGCCGTGCCCACGGGCCAGGGCCACACCGTCGGCTGGTTCGCCTCGAAGGAAAGCCAGGGCCTGCCCGGGATGGCCAGAGGTGTGAACGTTTCCGACGTGCTGCCCGCCCAGGTGGATGAGGGCGGTGGTCGCGCCTGGTTGACGGAGAAGGCCACGGTCACGGCGACGGGACGTCATCGACGCCTGGTTGCGCTGCAAACCCAGGACAACAAGCGGCAGCGTCAGCTGGGAGAGGCGATCACGCTGGCGGCCCTGGGAGACGCCGGACATGGCGAACCTGCTGCCGCCGAGCATGGCGAGGGCCAGGAGGGCGCCGCTGCCGAGGAGCATGGTGGTGGTCATGAGGGGCCCCACGAGATTCGCGTGCCCTTCGATCCGGCGGACGATGCCGCGGACCAGCAACTCGAGCAGACTTTCGCAGACGAACTCTCGGTCAAGGCTTCCGACTACCGCTGGGGAATGACGGTCGATCTCGACAAGTGCACCGGTTGCAGTGCCTGCATCGCCGCCTGCTATCTCGAGAACAACCTTCCGACGGTGGGCGAGGACGAGTCGAGGAAGACCCGGCAGATGGCCTGGATGCGTCTCGATCGCTTCGTCGGCGATGGGTTCCAGGAGCTGATCCAGGGGCGCGCCTTCATGGGCCCGAACCACGAGAAGCTCGGCGATACGGATATCCGCAACTCGCCGATGTTCTGCCAGCATTGTGGCTCCGCGCCCTGCGAGTCCGTGTGCCCCGTGTATGCGACCTACCACAACGAGGAAGGTCTCAACGCGATGATCTACAACCGCTGCATCGGCACGCGGTATTGCGCGAACAACTGCCCCTACAAGGTTCGTCGCTACAACTACTGGGACAACCAGATCACCAAGTGGCCTGGCCAGATGGATCTGGGTCTGAACCCTGACGTCACGGTCCGCGGTCAGGGCGTCATGGAGAAGTGCACGTTCTGCGTGCAGCGTATCCAGTCCGCCCGGCAGGAATCGAAATCCGCGGGCGAAGAGACGATTCAGGACGGGGCGGTCCAGACGGCTTGCCAGCAGACCTGTCCCTCGAACGCCATCGAGTTTGGAAACCTTCGGGATGACGAGAGCGCCGTTTCGAAGAAGGCCGACGATCCGAAGCGTGGCTACGCCGCCATGCACGTGCTGAATACGAGACCCGCGGTGACCTATCTGGCGAAGGTGACCCGCGGGAAGGTCGAAGGGTAAATCGATGACGCCGCCGCCTGCCATGTCCGTCGCTGATACCATGCGCCCGCCGCCGGAGCCCCCGGACAGCAAGATCAACGAAGATCTGCTGAGGATCATGTACCACCGGATCTCGCCGGGATATCTCCTGTTGCTCGGCGCCACGATCCTCTCGGTCGTCGCCGCGGGTGGTACCTGGGTCTACCAGGTCTACATCGGTCTCGGCATCGCCGGCTATACGCACCCGGTCTTCTGGGGCGCTTATCTCATCACCTTCGTGTTCTGGGTTGGTATCGCCCATGCGGGGACGCTGATCTCGGCAATCCTCTACCTCTTCCGTGCGAAGTGGAGGAACGCGATCAACCGGGGCGCGGAGGCCATGACGGTCTTCGCCGTGCTTACGGCGGCACAATTCCTCGGCATCCACGTCGGCCGGATGTGGAAGAGCTACTTCATTCTTCCCTACCCGAACCAGCGTGGCCTCTGGACGAACTTCAAGAGCCCCCTCGAGTGGGACACCTTCGCGATCTCGACCTACGCAACGATCGCGATCGTGTTCTTGTTCATCGGGCTGATTCCGGACTTCGCAGTCGCGCGGGATCGGGCCAAGGGCATCCGCAAGCTGGCCTATACGGCCCTTTCCCTGGGTTGGCAGGGCACCTCACGTCAGTGGAAGTCGCACACCCGTTCGGTCTTGCACCTGTCCGGGTTGGCAACGCCTCTGGTGCTCTCGGTCCACTCTGTCATTTCCTGGGACTTCGCAATGTCGCTCGTGCCGGGTTGGCACGCGACGATTTTCGCTCCCTACTTCGTGGCAGGCGCGATCTTCTCGGGTTTCTCGATGGTGCTGACGTTCTTCATCCCGCTTCGCAGGATCTACGGGCTCGAGGAGTACATCACCGACTATCACTTCGATAACATTGCGCGTTTCATCCTGCTGACCGGATGGATCGTGACCTACGGGTACGCAAGCGAGTACTTCGTCGCCTGGTACAGCACGGTCGAGCCGGAGCAGACTTCCTTCTGGCTCCGTGCTTTCGGGCCGTACTGGTTTTCTACGTGGGTGATGCTCACGTGCAACTGCATCGTGCCACAGATCTTCTGGTTCAAATGGGCGAGAACCACGCCGTGGATCCTCTTCACGGTCGCGACGCTCGTCAACATCGGAATGTGGTTCGAGCGATACGTCATCATCATCACCGGCCTGTCACGAGAATACGAGCCGGCGGTCTGGGGCATCTACACACCCACCTGGGCCGAACTGACGCTCTTCGCGGGGAGTTTCGGCTTCTTCGCGATGCTCTTCCTTCTGTCCATCAAGGTCCTGCCCATCATCGCGATCACCGAGGTCAAGGAACTCGCGATTCATGAGAAGGCCCACGGAGGCGCTCACTGATGCCCTCGCTACGCGGCATCTACGATTTTCCTGGTCCGGTGGCCGAGGCTGCAACCAAGCTCAAGAACCGCGGGTTCTCCGACCTGGAGATCTACGCGCCTTGCGCCTTTCCCGAACTCGACTCGGTTCTGGACGAGAAGCCCTCTGGGGTACGTGCCTGGACGTTGATTGGCGGGTTGATCGGCGTCGTGACCGGCTTCTCCGTCGCAATCTGGATGGCGCTCGATTGGCCGATCGTGGTGGGCGGCAAGCCCTTCGCCTCGATCCCGCCCTATGTCGTCATCGGCTTCGAACTGACCATCCTGTTCGGCGGTCTCGCGACCCTGGTCGGCCTGCTGGTCGTCGGCGGCCTTCCCTATGGAACGTTTGGCCAGACGGACAAGGCCTATAGCACGCGTTTTTCTGCCGACGAGATTGGCTTGGTCGTCTCCTGTGCAGAACGTGATGTGGCGGAGGTTGATGCGCTGCTTCGGGCTACCGCAGCCAAGGAGGTGGACCTTGTTGAGGCATAACAAGAGCCACCTGAGGGCCCACGCCATCTTCCTGGTGGTGTTGTTGGGTGTCTCCGGTTCCGTGGGCTGTTGGGAACAGTGGTCGGAAACCTGGTTTCCCCAGATGAAATGGCAGAAGGCCATCCAGGCCTTCGAGCGCGTTGGTTTCGAGGGGCAGGTCGATCCATTCATGCCGCCCGAGGGCGCGGTGGCCATCGACGCAGAGTCGCCGGTCGTTCCTCAATACGATCCGTCGGCGGATCGCCTCCAGAACCCGCAGGCTGCGAACTTCAAATCCGTGGGCCGAGGCCAGGAGGTCTACGCGATCTACTGCGAGACCTGTCATGGAGCGACGGGGCAGGGCGATGGCCCCGTCAGCATGGCCGGAGGCCAGCAAGGGCCCTTCGCCGGTGTCTTTCCGTTGGTGACCGCGATGGCGCGGACGGACGGCTACATCTACAACCTGATTCGCGGCGGTGGCCAGCGAATGCCTGGCTACGCGCGCATCCCCAGTGAAGACCGCTGGCACCTCGTGAACTACGTGCGGTACCTGCAGAAGGGGGGACAGCCGTGAGCGGCGGGTCCGAACGAGCCAATCCCCGACCGCTCCCGGTCGGTCCGTTCTTCATCGCGGCCTTCATGGCGCTGGTGGGTGTGCTGGCCTTTGCAGCCGGCCTGATGCGCGATCCCGCCAGCGCGTGGATCGCCTTCCACGTGAATACGTTGTACTTCGGAAGCCTCGCCCAGGGCGGCCTGGTGCTGGCGTGCGCCTTCGTGATCATCGGCGCCAACTGGCCCGGCGCCGTACGCCGGATCGCCGAATCCCTGGCGGCCTGGGTGCCGGTCACCCTCGTGCTGTTCGTCATTGGCTGGGTGTTCGGGCGCGAGTACGTCTACGAGAGTTGGCTGCACGGACCGCCCCCCGGCAAGGAGCCCTGGCTGAACGAGGGGAGGCTGTTCTGGAGCAACGCCACCGTCCTGTTCGTGTTGGCGGTGCTCTCGATCATGTACCTCAAGGCATCGGTCCGGCCGCACCTGAACGGCGCCGCAGAGGGCGCCACGGGTTTCGCGAAGACGATGTTCGGACGTTGGACCGCGGGTTGGAAAGGCGACGAGGCAGAACTCGATGCTTCGGCCAATCGGCTTCGGGTCCTCGCTCCGCTGGTCGCACTGATCTACGCGCTCGGTTGGAGCCTGATCGCCTTCGATCAGGTGATGTCGCTTTCCCCGACCTGGTTCTCCAACTTGTTCGGTGGCTTCTTCGCCTGGGGTGGGTTCCTGACCGCCATCTCCGCAACGACCGTTCTGGCCGTGCTCTTCCGCACTTCGCCGGGCCTGGATGGCAAGATCTCGACGGACCACTACCACGATCTCGGGAAGATGGTCTTCGCCTTCTCGATCTTCTGGATGTACCTCTTCTTCTCCCAGTACCTGGTGATCTGGTACGGCAACCTGCCGGAAGAGACGCAGTTCTTCGAGGCCCGCCTGGGGACCGAGTTCCTGCAAGGCACCTGGTACTGGCAGGGGTGGGTCGAGCGTGTCACCGAGCAGCCGTGGGTCGTCGTCACCCTGTTCGCCTGGGTCTGCATCTGGGTGATCCCGTTCTGGAGCTTGCTCGGCGCAAAGCCGAAGCGAACGCCGAACTTCCTTGGCAGCATCGCCGGGATTTCGTTGCTCGGCTTCTGGGTCGAACGCAATGTCCTGGTCTGGCCCTCGATCGTTCCCGATGACAGCTACGCGTTCCTCGGGACGATCCAGGTGGGGATTGCCCTGGGCTTCCTGGGCCTGTTCGCCATGACGGTGATGGCCTACCAGCGCATCTTCCCGACGCTGCTGGTCCCGAAGGACTAG
>JAAETT010000616.1 GCA_024228115.1 bacterium | reverse complement strand
TCCGAATAGAGCCTTGAATCAATCGCACTGAAGTGGCCTTGTTGGGTGTCGGTGGAGAAGCCTTGTAACTCCTTCATCTCACACTCACAGGGCCATTTCAATGTCCGGCGTTCACCTCACAACGACGGATTGGGGCTAGGTATGCCCGAGACGACTTTCGAAGGCGAGTTCGTTCACGGGACCCTCTTCGAGATGGCGGCCGCCTACCTGTTCCACATTGCGCGCAACCATCCATTCATGGACGAAAACAAGCGGACTGCACTCATGTGCACGCTCGTCTTCCTGGGGCTGAATGGTTGGCGACTCGAAGCCGAAACGGAGGCCCTGTACGGGTTGGTCGACGGTGCTGCTGCAGGCTCGGTCGACAAAGCGGAGGTTGCTGTCTTCCTGCGCCAGAACTCCGTCGGCCGGTAGGTACGCCCGGTCAGTTCGAGCGCTTTCCTGGCCAACCCGAGCGAACCTACAACCTCAGGCCGTAACTGGGGTCCCAAGAGATGAAGTTTGTTTCCCGTCGTATCCCGACTTCTCCGAGACCCCCCACTGCCCGGAGCGCGGTGAGGTTTGGCGGGAGGCGACGAACCGCCAGCGTGAGTTCCCTGCGAGCGCGAGGCGATGAGCGCCTTCCTGGAGAAGCGCCCGGCGCGCTGCACGGGCACCTGATCGAAGCCTCTTCCCCGCGGTCGCAGGTTCCGGGCCGGGGTGGCGCGCGAGGGTCGGTCCGCGCCCCGGTTCGTTTCAGGCGCCGCGGCGCCCTCGGTGCACTCAGCGGGAGCGGCCCCGGAAGACGAGCTTGTCCAGCTCGAGAACCAGGAAGCCCGGCAGGACGCACGGCAGGATCCACCACCACCAGTCAGCGGGAAAGGCGGCGGTGCGAAAGAGTCCCCCGATGGCTGGCACGAAGGTCGGGAGCAGACGAACCAGGAAGCTGGCAGCGATGCCCCCGAGCAGCCAGGGATTGGAGAACGGACTGAAACGAAAGGCCGATCGACTGACGGACCGGGCGCTCATCACGAAACCGAAGTGAACCAGCAAGACGGCCCAGAACGCCGCAGTCTGCGCCTGGGTCAGTCGCAGCGGGTCGATCACCAACCCGTTCTCCACCGCGCCGGCGCCGAAGTGGTGAAAGACCAGGAAGGTCGGCACCGCGATCGCCAGGCCGATCAGGACCACGCGTCGCAGGAACAGCGCGTCGATGACCCGCGCCATCGCAGGACGGGGCGGCTGGTCGAGGATGAACCGCTCCTTCGGTTCCATCATCAGCGGCATGGTCAGGAATACCGAGTCGAGGAGATTGACCCAGAGGATCTGCACGGGCTCCAACGGAAGCCGCGACGCGAACAGCGGAATGAAGGGTGACAGGAGCACCGCCCCCATGACCAGCAGCGCCTGCCCGCCGTTCGTGGGGAGGGTGTAGAGAATCGCTTTTTCGATGTTGTTCCAGGCGTGACGGCCCTCCTCTACCGCGCCCACGATCGTGGCGAAATTGTCGTCGAGCAGGACCATGCTGGAGGCCTCTTTGCTGACTTCGGTGCCCGTGATGCCCATCGCCACGCCGATGTCCGCCGCCTTCAGCGCGGGGGCGTCGTTGACGCCGTCGCCGGTCATGGCCACCACGTGGCCGCGCTCCTGCAGTTTCTGGGCAATGCGGAGCTTGTGCTCCGGCGCCACCCGTGCGTAGACCGACACCGTTTCGACGACGTCGGCCAGCTCCTCGTCGCTCATGGCCTCGAGCGCCTCGCCGGCCAGCACGGACTCGTGATGCCCTTCGATGATGCCGAGCTGTGCGGCGACCGCCTTGGCGGTGAGGGCGTGGTCTCCGGTGATCATCACCGTCCGGACACCGGCGCGCTTGCACGAATCGACCGCCTCGATGGCCTCCTCACGGGGTGGATCCAACATGCCCTGGAGGCCGAGGAAGGTCAGGTCGTTGAGCTGATCGAGGCTGATCGACGTCTCTTCAGCCGAGATCGTCTTGTGGGCCATGCCGATGACCCGCAGCGCCTGACTGGCCATGTCATCGACCTTGGCGCAGATCTGTTCGGTGTCGAGCGGGACGACGCGGCCCTCATGGTCGAGCTGTTCGCTGCACAGGTGCAGCAGCCGCTCCGGTGAGCCTTTCACGTAGATGCGGTTGCCCTCCTCCGTACGATGCAGAGCGGCCATGAACATGCGCTCGGAATCGAACGGGATCTCGTCGAGTCGCTCCAGTGACGTGTCCGCGCCGAATTTGATCGCGGAGACGAGGAGCGCGCCCTCAGTCGGATCCCCGATCACTGCATGCGTGTCGCCTTCGACACTCAGGGTGGCGTTGTTGCACAGGAACCCGGCCGTCAGGGTCTCTTGGAGGCCCCTGTGCGCCGCCGGCTCCTCGACCGGCAGGCCTTTCCAAAGAACGGCGCCCTCCGGCTTGTACCCCACACCGCGCAGCTCGTAGTCGCGGCCGCCGGCATGCAGCCGCCGCACCGTCATCTCGTCGCGCGTCAGCGTTCCCGTCTTGTCGGAGCAGATCACCGACGTGCAGCCCAGGGTCTCCGCCGCCGGTAGCCGCCGAATGAGCGCCCTTCTGCGAGTCATGGCGGTCGCCGCGAGGGCCAGGATCGCGGTGACGATCATGGGCAGCATCTCGGGGATCGCCGCCACCACGAGCGAAACCGCAGCCAGGAAGCTGTAGACGACCGGATAGCCCCCAAGCGCGCCGAGCACGAACGTCACGGCGCCGATCGCCAGGATGGCTTTGATCAGCGTTTTCGAGAAATCGCTGATCTTGCGCTGGAGCGGGGTGAGAACCGCGGCCGTCTGGCTCACCATGGCCGCGATCTTGCCGAACTCGGTGCGCGGCCCCGTCTCGACCACGATGCCGCGCGACGACCCGTGCACCTGGAACGTGCCACCGAACAGCATGCAGGTCTGGTCGCCGGGAGCGAGATAGTCGCTGTCGATCGCCTCGGTGTCCTTCGGCACGGGAACCGACTCGCCGGTGAGTGCCGCCTCATCGGCACGCACCTCGCGCGCGGCGAAGAGACGCAGGTCGGCCGGAACCCGGTCGCCGGCCTCCAGGAGGACCACGTCTCCCGGAACCAGCGCTCGCGCCGGAAGGGTCACCGCCTGCTCGTCGCGCAGCGCAGTACAGCTGGCGACGGTCATGGTCTTGACGGCTTCGAGGGCGCTCTCGGCCTTGCCTTCCTGGAGAAAGCCGAGCAACGCGTTCAGGAGGACGACGCCCAGGATGACGATGGTGTCGGGCAACATGTCCCGGCCCGCCAGGGTGAGCGTACCGGTGATGCTCGCCGAGACCAGGAGAATGTAGACGAGCGGGTTGTGGAACTGGCGCAGCAGTCGCACGAACCAGCCGGTGCGCTTGAACGAGAGCGCGTTCTCGCCGTAGAGGCCGAGGCGGCGTTTCGCTTCGCCGGAGCTCAGCCCTCGCTCGTCGCCAGCGATGCGCCTGAGGGTCTCGTCGGTAGTGAGGCGATACCACGCCGTCTGCTGCTCATTCACCGGGACGTCCACCAGAGTTCAGGAATCCTGCCCGCAGGAAGGTTAACGGGCGAGCCCCGGGCCTGGGAGACGGCCGCGGGCCCGGCAACCGCGCGTGGAGTCGGCGTGACCTACCCGGGCGGATTCCAGGCTCGTAGGGCAGGAGGCGCCGTGAGCGCCGGCGGGCGAAGAACCGCCAGACGCCCGGTAGGGTCGAGGGCTGGCGCGGTGGTCCGTAAGGCGGTGGCCTTGTCTGTATCCCGGGTTTCCCCGTTCGTGCCCGTGTAGACCCCACCGTGACTCCGTTTCCAGCCCCCGCCACATCGAACGCAGCATGCGGATTTCCC
>JAAETT010000615.1 GCA_024228115.1 bacterium | reverse complement strand
CCACCGTAAGCGACATCCGTCAGGATCAATCGCCGCACAGCACCCTGGAACCATCGAAAGTCAGCTTCTCAACTGATTTTCATGCATAGTCCGGGCTAGACAGGGAAGGCGGGGACGTTCTTTCCGCTGTTTCCGTTGTTGGGCCGGGACTTTGTCCCGACCCAACAACGGAAACAGCGGAAAGAACGTCCCCGCCACGCGCTACGCTCGCGTCGTGCCTGAGCTGCCGGATATCACCATCTATCTGGAGGCGATGGCGGCCCGGACCCTGGGAGAGCCGCTGGAGAAGATCCAACTCCGCGGGGTCGCGTTGCTGCGCTCGGTAGAGCCGCCGCTCCCGAGCTTCGAGGGACAGGTGGTGAGGGAGCTGCGACGGATCGGAAAGCGGATCGTCTGGGGCTTCGATGACGAGCGTTTCCTCATCTTCCACTTGATGGTCGCCGGGCGTTTCCGCTGGAAGAAGCGCGGCGCCAAACCGCCGGGCCGGGTCGGACATGGCGCTTTCCAGTTCCCGAAGGGCACGCTCGTCTTGACGGAGCAGGGCACGAAGAAGCGGGCCACCTTGCACGCCGTGCAGGGAGAAGAAGCCCTCGCCCTGCACGACCGAGGCGGCATCGACGTGCTGAGCTGCGAGCCTGAAGCCTTCGCAGAGGCTCTTGCCCGCGAGAATCATACCCTGAAACGCACACTCACCGATCCGCGTTTCTTCAGCGGCATCGGCAACGCCTACTCGGACGAGATCCTGCACCGTGCCGGCCTTTCCCCCGTGAAGCTCTCGCAGAAGATGAAGGACGATGAGATCGAACGGCTCTTCGAGGCGACCCGCGCGACCCTCAAGTGGTGGATTGCGCATCTTCGCGAGGAGAACGGCGAAGGATTCCCGGAAAAGGTCACGGCCTTTCGGCCAGAGATGGCCGTCCATGGCCGGTTCCACGAGCCCTGCCCCGTCTGCACCTCGCCGGTGCAACGCATCGTGTACGCAGAGAACGAAACCAACTACTGCGCAACCTGCCAGACCGGCGGAAAGCTGCTGGCGGACCGTGCCCTCTCACGCTTGCTCAAGAAGGATTGGCCGCGAACGCTCGAAGAGATGGAGCAGCGACGACCGAGCTAGCCCGAATAATTCATGAAGAAGTCGCGTTCCTGAATTGAAGAAGGCCCCAGTTGCGGTAGAAACGTGTTGCGACACGCGTTTCCCCTCAACAAGGGCCCCTTCATGAAGCCGGATACTACCGCACAGACTGTCACCT
>JAAETT010000614.1 GCA_024228115.1 bacterium | reverse complement strand
AGAGCTAATTTCAAACTCCCAGATTCCGGTTTTCGGTCAAAAGTTATCGGGTCCCGAATTTCGGATTCTTCAGTACTTAAGGGCTGTTTTTCGGAATTCAAAAATTTTGCACTTGAACTGGTTTAAAACAGCTGAATCCACCCTTTTGGGGTAAATCAGGCCTGCTGATTCCGAATCCGTTATTATTGAAGTCCTACAGTGCCCGTGGGACCCATGGTTCCGATCCCAAAATTATGACCCATGGAAAAATGTCACTTTGAACAAAGGAAAATAGTTTTTCTGGGCAAACCAATGTCGGGGATTCCGAATCTGGTGTTGTTTTTGCTTGAACACCATCAGAAACCATATGGAACCATGGTTCACATCCCAAAATTATGACCCATGCAAATATGTCACTTAGAACAAAGGAAAACAGTTTTTCTATGCAAATCAAGGTCGGAGTTTCCGATTCTGTCATTAATTTTTACCGTGCGCCTCCGCGCACTGTACAAGGGTCGTTT
>JAAETT010000613.1 GCA_024228115.1 bacterium | reverse complement strand
CTGGTCTTGGAATCGTCCCGGGAAGCCGGGGTGGTACTTCAGCGTCTTGAACTGCGCTTCCGAGAACGGATTGTCGTCCGAGACGCGCGGCCGGGAGAGCGATCGCGTGATGCCGAGATCGGCGAGGAGCTGTGCCGTGCACCTTGAGCGCACCGTGAAGGACGGGAGCCCCTCGAGATTGTGCTAGCAGATCGGCAAGGTTCACTTCCATTTCAGTAGCCAGGCCTCCGATAGGGGTCCACAGCGCTGTGATCCTGGGGCCATCGCGGGACGAAGGATTCCCGCCTTCGCGCAACGGGATCGGTTCGTGGCTCAGCTCCATCGACTCAAGCCCTCCCTTGTCGTAATTGTGGCGTTGTGGAGCAAGCCCACGCTGCATCCGATCGACGTTGCCTGCTCCCCAGCGTTCACTTGCATTGGGCACGGCTCCTTGGTTCTTCCAGTAGCGTGCTCGAATCGTGCTCCAGGCAGGCGCTTTTCCTCTTGCGGTGTCAACGAGTAGACATCATCCCCAACTCGCCACACCCCGAAGAAAGCGCTGCTCGATCACACCAGTGGCTCCTATCGCAAGAAAATGTACGCCCCGCCTCTACTCGCGCAAGAACATCGCTATGTCGTCGATCGCATCTTGTGCTCGGTCGCCAACTTCATCGTCGGTGCGCAGCTCCTTCAAAACAGGCAGGACTGTATCAAGCTCAAGTTCGCCGTGTATTCGAGCGAGATGTCCGAGACATGTTGCAGCCAGTCCACGCACCTCGGCACTGCCATGCTTGCAAAACTCCAAACACCGAGACCCAGCGCCAGTTGGAGTCGTGGTATGAAACGGCGAGCAGTGCATCGCAGATATCGTTGGAGTTCCCCGACTTGAACGCTTGCTCGGCGTCCTCGCGCCGGATCGGGAGCGGCTCTTGGTAGGTTCCCGCCATCAGTCCGTGAGTATCCTGCCTCGATGTGTTACCTGACCCGATCGGATCAGTTTGCTTTGCATTGGCGGCGGTAGCTGATCGAAGGCACGAACGTGCCCGTGGAACAACGTATTTCGTCACAAGAGGAAGACTAGGTGGAATGGCACACCCTTCGATGCCCACTCTTCGGCGCAAAACAGCCACGATTCAATCAGGGATCCGGCCGAACCAGGGGAAGTACTCCAAAGTTGGTGGGAGTTCCGAACCAACAATACATAGCCCTTGCCCGAGAGCCATTCCAAGTCCCGGAGACATTCGTCAACTGCGTCCCAGTTTCCTCCGAAGTAGTCAGGAAATGACATCGCGGATGCAAGCTTCCGGAAGAGCGAATCGTCCCCAGAGACATTGGAGACGTCACACTCCATCAGCAATAGACCCGAGCCATCGGCTGTTGTCACAACCGCCCCAAATTCTTCCTCATCGGTGAAATGCACGCATCGACAGGACGCGGTCATCAGATCAGGCCGCGCCATTAGCGCCTCCTCGGATCAATCTCGGTGAACGATCCGTAGTGATCGTCGGTGTAGAAGCTCCGGGCACTGTCCTGATCAACGACGACACGGCGTGCGCCGCGATTGGGTGCCCCTGGAGTTTCGACCGTGTACTCTCGGTAGTTCCCCTCTGGCAGCCTTCCCTGGTCATTCCGGAATACAATCCCATCCCGCCTATAGGGGAAGGGGCCACTCGACTCGATGCGATCAAGAGTTCTGTTCACCTCCTGTAGCCGATCCGAATCTCGGAAAGGTAGCAGCCGCTTCCCCGCCTTCGACGCACCTCGAAGAAAGCGCTGCTCGATCGCACCGGCGCCTCCTGTTGCAAGATAGAAGACCGCTTCACCGATATTCGGAGGCTCTGTGAAACCGGCACCCAACGAGGCGAAAGCAGAACCAACGCGAAGACCGCCCGACCGAAGGCTTGTGCGCTGGAACGCCGACTGGAAATCATCCGGGCTGGAATAGCTGCTCTGGTAGAAGTTTCGCCAGATATTCTCCGAGGCGTCGAGGTTCGAGGCGGCCTGCTGGTCGAGGAATCGCGAGAGTCCCCACGATACCCCTCGGATTCCCGCTTCCCGAAAGCCACCGATGAGGGAGCCGAAGAAACTTGGTTGTCCAACAGAAAGGTATGATCCCCTGTCTTCGTTCCCAGTCGGATCGATCCGGTTGACCGGGTTGTTCCGCACATACGAGTACGGGTTCCAACTCATGGGGTCGGCAGGGTCCGGAACGATCGAATCGGGCTGCAGGAAGCGGCCAAGAGCCGGGTCATACCACCGGGCCCCGTAGTCGTAGAGCCCAACCTCGTCTTCGAAGCGCTGCCCCGTAAAGCCGAAGTCCTCGGGCAATGTGGCGCCGCCTCCGGTCGCTGCCTGGCCAAAAGGCCGGTAGTAACTCGTCTGCGGCGTGGCTCCGTCCCAGAAGGTCATCACCACGGTGCTGCCGAGGTGATCCGTGTGGTAGAAACGCGTGTTCGAGGGGACGGTGGCGTGGGCCGGCTCCGGGGCCAGCAGCACGCCGGTCGGGATGCCATAGGCGATGAGGTGCAGGAGAACCATCGCGGCTGCTGCCAACCGTCGCCTTGTCGCATAGGGCGCCGCTCTTCTCCCCGCCCGAATCGCCAGGGCCAGGAGGCCTAGGAGGAGGCAGGGGAGGAAGTGGTACCAGGGGGCGTAGTCGCCGTAGATGGCGGGGAGGACGCCAGCGCAGGGTGGAGTACCAGGGTTGAAGTTCGGGATGGTGCGCGTGGCGATCGTCTGGTCACCCAGCTGGACGTGGATGATGCCTTCCTGGTCCGTGATGTTGTACTCGAACTCGGGGGCCACGCGATGGAGGTTGGTCGTGAGGGTACCGCCGGTGTAGTAGCGGAGGTGACCGAGGTCGCCGTCGGCGTGGTAGTTGTAGAGGGCCGTGTTGACGCTCGAGTCCTGAACGGTCCCCAAGCGGCCCAGGGGGTCGTAGTCGTATCCGCGGCTACCGAGGGCCTCCAGGTTGCCGTCGGCATCGTAGGTGACGGCATCGGCGCCGATCTGGCTTGGGGCGTGAGGCCGAGTGCCGGCGTAGACCGAGGCGACACCACCCGTGCAGCTACCTCCCGAAGTTGGGGCGGTGGCATCCTGGCAGGTCAAGTTGCCGAGAGTGTCGTAGCCGTAGTGAAGGGTTTGGCTACCCAACGTAGGTCCGTAGGGCCCGAAAGCGCTCTTGAGCCTTCCCACGTTGTCGTAGGCGAAGGCCCAGTTCTTGGTTTGTGCCGAGTCGTTGATCATCAGCACGAAGTCGTTGGCCCAGTAGGTGTAGTCTCGGCTGGCGAGCGATCCTGTCGCACCGATGTCGATCTTGCTTGCGCGTCCCGTGTAGGAGCCGGAGCTGGTCCCTTCGAGTTCGATCTCGGTCGGAACACCGTTGCCGGCGGTCCACTTCGCAATGCGAAGTAGCGCGTCCCATTCGACGCCGGTGGCGTAGTCGCCGTCCGGGTCGGAGACGCCGGTGACGTAGCCCAAGGCATCTCGCGTCCACGTGAGCTGGGTCCCCGTGGGAACCTGCTCCCCAATGAGGTCACCCAGCATGTTATAGGTGAACGAGAAGCCGAGCGCGCCCTGCTGGCGTGTAGCCACCATGCCCAGCGGGTGGTAGCTGCCGACATGTGTATCGTAGACACCAGAGGCACTGATGAAGGTGGCGCGGCCGATCGAATTGGACACCGCCGGATCATCGTAGAACCAGCTGTCGCTAATCCCGGAACCCAGGCGCGTCTTCGGCCGGTCAAGCGGATCGTAGGTCCAGGTGACGGCATCTACAGTTCCCGACTCCGGACCGTCCTGGACCAGGAGGTTGCCGTTCGCATCGTATGCCGTGAACTGGATCAATCCTCGGTCGGGGTCGTCCACCGACGTACGACGGCCTAGGTCGTCGTACGCAATCGTCAACACGTCGTTCGCGCCAGTCGGAGGAGTGACGTGCTCCAGCTCGCCAGCCCCGTTGTAACTGAACGTGGTCGCGTTGTCGAGAGGGCTCTCGACGGAACTCGCCTCACCGAACCCGTTCTGCACGGTCTTCCGCTGAATGCCGATTGGGTCGGCGACCAACGTAGAGTCAGCACCGTACGTCGTGTTCCAGATCCGGCCGGTCCCCGGCCGAGTGACTTTCGTGACGCGATCGAGTCCGTCGTACTCGTAGAGCGTTTCCTCGGTTGCCAATCCCCCGAACTTCGGGATCGTCTCCGCCGCGACGCGGCCAAGACCGTCATAGCGTGTGCCTTTGACGATCGAAGTCGCTTCAGAACCGCCGTGCATGGGTCCGTCGGTCTGGGTCTCGATCGGGCGACCGAAGCCGTCCAGCAGAGTCGTGGTGGACCGAGATGAACCGCCAGTAGCGACCTGCACGGATTCGGTGACGGAGGCAGTGCAACCGCTTCCGTCGCACGGTGTATCGTCGTAAGCCCAAGTCTTGTGGGCGTAGACCGTTCCGGACTGCCGAACGTCCTCCACAGTGGGGCGCCCGAGGACGTCGTAGCAGCGGACCGTCTCGACGAGATTGGGATCGGCCTGAACTGCCGGAAGGCCCGCCGCATTGGGGTAGGCCGTGCAGATCGAATCCGATTGGTAGGCTGTCGCGGTGACGTGACTCAGACCGTTGACGGAGAGCGCCGGGTAGCCGAAAGCAGGTTGGCCAGCCGGCGGGGTGTAGGTCGTGATGGTCCTCCCCTCGCCCGTACCGAGTTCGCCTGCGTTTTCCCGCGGATTGACGGTGATGGCGGGCGCACCAAATGCCGTGTACGTGAACGTGGTCGTCGGGCCGGCGATTCCGGACGATATGTCTTCGATTTCGATCTGCGAGGTCAGCTCGCCCTTCGTGCCCAGGCTCCCTAAGACCTGGCCATCGTAGAGGAAATCCGTCCTGCGGATCACGGTCGAACCCTCTGAGCGCTCGCGCCGACTCACCCGATCACGGATTCGGCCGTTGGGATCCGACGCGTACTGGAGGGAGGTTCGTCTTGGTACGTCGCTCACGACATCCGTGCAGTCTTCGTCCGAAACGAGACCCAGGGCGACGATTTCGAGCGGGTTGCCGTCGATATCGTAGTTCTCCACATGCGTCGCAGTCCGGCGGAACACACTGCTGTTGGCAGGGTCGTACTGGGTCTTGGTCGTGCACTCCGGGAGCGCTTCGAATCCCTTTGTTGCCAGATTGTCGGGGCGGTACTTGATGGAGGTTTCTTCGAGAATTGTCGTGCTGGCGCCGCTGATCTGGCTGATCTTCGTTCGTTTCGGGACGCCAAGCAGTTCTACTTCCTGGTGGAAATGGTGAATTCGCTCACGCACACCCTGGAAGCTCGCGGCCGGCCCTTCGCCTTCGGCCACCTCGACACGCCCGAAACCAAGGAACTCACCCTCGACCGGGTCGTAGGCTCCCTCGTAGTAGGCGTACTCGGTGCGGCCAATCGCGCCGCCGCGGCCGTCGTCTGTTTCGATGGCCGAAACGACCTGTTTCGGAAAAGGAAGACGCCCGTGCACGCTTCCCACCCCATCGGTATGAGGGAATTGCGAGCCGGACTCGATGAAGTCGGTCGAACTGGAATAGTCCAGGTAGGTCGTCCCACCGAGAGGATGCTCGATGTCGGTCAGCAGGTCGGGAACACGGCCTTGGTTGATGGTCACACCCGAGCCGTTGTGGTTCGAGACGAAGGAGTCCACCAGGCCATCGCCGTTGATGTCCCCCAGGCGGACACCACTATCCGAACCGTTGTTGTGAACAAAGACATTCGCGGGGGCCCAGTCGTCATTGCGAACCCAGGCAGAGGCAGGGAGCTGAACAACTTCACCGTCATTCAGCCATGCGCGATAGATCGGGTTCCCTGAACCATTGGCATCACCCCGGAGCACATCAAGTTGACCGTCGCCGTTGACGTCGACGAGCCGAATCCCCTTGTCATGGTGGCTCGCGCCACCATCCCCGATCATGTACTCCGGAAGCTGCCAGCCGGTGCTTGCACTGGTAGAAAAAGTCCCATCCCCGTGGTTGAGCCGGAACCAGTTCTCTGCCGGCAGAACGGGGTTGTGCGGCTGAGAAACGTAGTGCCGCGAGTATCCGTAGTCAGCCAACCCGTCGGAGTTGACATCGCCGAATACCAATCCTCGACGCTCCATGATCCAAAAATTGAAGAGCGCACTGCCAATCGCGTTGTTGAGGCCATAGACACACCTGTCTTGGTGCTGCGAGTGCGAACAAGGTACTCGGTAGCGATCTGAGTAGAGAAAGAACCCGTTCGATCCCGAGACGCCCGCACTCGCCATTGGCGGATTGCCGAACGATCCTCCGCCAAGGTTGGCTGCATAGCTATCCGAGGTCCAGGTCAAATAGGTTCCCGGGGCGTTCTTCCTGTCCACCCTGGCCTGACCTCGCAAATTCAGCTCTGGCAGACCATCACCATTGAGGTCTGCTACGACAACATTTCCTTCCGTAGTACCAGTTCGAGGGCCCAGACCCTGCTGTCGATTGACAGTAAGTCTCGCCGTTCCCAGCAGGCTATATCCCGGCCAAGTTTGACTCTGCCATCCATTCGGCGTGCTCACGATGAACTCGGATCCGTGAAGGTGGACTACCCCGCTTCCACCACTCTTGAAATAGTGAGTGGAAGCGATGAAGTCCGGGCGGCCATCCCTGGTGAGATCCGAGGCTAGCCAGGCTGTTTGGTGCCACTTATTGTCGTACTTGGCCGCAAGCACTACCGGGACTGCAGGTGACCCCGCAAGGGGCAGAGGATGAGAGTGCTGCGCCGTAAACGATTGGCCGGTATTGAGATACAGAACCGAGCCATTCGTGGTAGAGCTGTAGACATCGGGCAGGCCATCGCCATTCATATCCGCAAGGATCGTTCCCGTGTAATACCCATTCCAGGTAATACTTGGCGCTTGTACGGGGTCGCCTGCCGCATCGTAGAAAACCCAGCTCGTATCACCAACGAATCTCGGCACGGGTGAGTTGGTGTTCGTGCTGTACGTGAAACGCGTCTCCGTCGCGGGCGTGGTACCACCTTGCGATCCGTCGGTGGTTCCGTGGACAACAACCGAGTCCAAGAGAAGTCGTCCAGACTCGGCACTCTTCGAGTAAGCCGGCTCGTAGCGGCGGATCCGTTCTCCGTTCCCGCCCTCGACGACGACCTCCTTCAACTGGACCGCTAGCCGCTGAAGAAACCCTGCGCGGTAGCTATCTCGAGCCGTGCCGAGGATCCTCGAGTCTGGCCCGGGCTCCAAGACGAAATCGATTCGCCAGCCATCACCGGCGAGTTGGCCGTAGGTGACCTCGTCAAGGAACGCGTATCCGTTGTCGTGCTGATAGACGTAGTCGATTTGATTCCCATGTGGATCTTCCTCACGTGCGACCAACCACTCGAATGTCAGCCCTGCACTCTTCTCCACATGCGCGGTCGGGACAGCTTGGCCGTCCCTCCAGCCGTACGTTCGCTCGATGCCATCTTTCGTCGTAACCCTCCAGTAGTTGTTCGCAACATCTAGCTCGATCTTCGCGAACGACTCGCTCCGGGTTCGGTACGTGTCGATGTTGCCGGATGTTCCTTCGAAGACGAGAAGCTGTCCGTCCAGCTCGTACTGATCCCGCTTTTCGCAGTAGGTCTTGTACGTCTGTGCCGAGCTTCCAGACCCGTAGTAGACGAGATCCTGAGGGCACGGATCTGGGGCTGTCGGATCACACGAGACCGTCGGGTTGGCAGAGCAGAAACCAGCATCCGAATATCGCGGCGTACCGTCGCGCAGAGAACGGCGAATCGAAGACGCTCCAAGGCTCCAGCCGTATCCCACCCAGGAATCGCTCCGGGAACCACTGTTGTACCTGAGCGCCAGCCGGGGCGTCATTCCTCCCGGGTCTTGCGGGACGTCTATGGGAATCTCGTGGACGGCGTCGCCTGTGAAGAGCGAAGAAGTGGCCGACGCCGGGCCTCGGTTCGTTGGATTCGGCCGTCCGAGCCGGCTGGAGAACTGCGAAGAGTCGTCGATGGTGGCCAGCGCAGCGGTCGGGCCAAGGAGCGGCTGGAAGACGAGCAGGAACGTGAGAAGGCCGTGAAGCGCGCGTCGGAGATGCAAGGGGAGACTCCAGCTGAAATTCTGTGTCCAGAACGAATGAAAGAAGGGTGCGTGCGAGCGGCTATCGCACCTTTGCGGAAAGGCCCGTGATCTGGCCGCTGAGAACGACGTAGAAGGGCTTCCCGGGTGCAGTCGGTGCGAAATCGCCATTGACGGCGGACGCAACGAGCTGGACATACCCGGATGCGGGGTCCAAAGGCACACCCTGTCGGCTTGCCTCTACCTTCCCTCGGGTCGAACTCGTGGACTTCGACGTGAAATGCAAAGGGAAGGTTGTCAGGCCCTTGGAGCCCGCAACCTTGATGCTTGCCACGACGTCGATCTCAAGATCAAACCCGGATGGTCCACGCTTCAAACTGCCAGCTGCGCCCGAGGACATGCTCCACTTTGCTCGCTTTCCACTTGGATACGTGATCTCAGGAATACTCAGGCCAGACGGATCGACGCGAACTGACCATTCGTCCGGAGAGACCTGCTTCAGCGTGAGCTCGATGGACCCGCCTGGAACCTGAAAGTCCTTCGACGCTCCCTCGAAATGGACGAAGGAGAGATGATCGAGGGCCAATGTCTCCGCGATGGCCGCGCTCGAGATCCCAACGAACATGCACCAGGCGAGCACCCCTGTACCAATTCGCATCAGTTGCCCCTTTGTTGGTCACCCCATTTTGGGGGTCCAGTCCCTTCAACTAACACAACGGAGTCCCGTTGTACCTCGAAGTGAATTGCAAGTCGATGGAAAAATCGACTCGAAAGAAAACAACCTCTCCCCGACGAGCCAAACAGCAATCCGCCGTACCCGATCTGTGGTTCTAGGATTGCCCTGGCTGTCAGAACGCAACGGAAGAGAACTTCATGATTACCTCAGGATTCGTATCTCCTGAATCGGTTAGGGTTTCACCGGATCGTTGGTTGGGAGTTGCACCGGATTGCTGATGGGAACGTCAAAGGCCGCGAGCAGTCGCAGCGTCGTGCCTGCGCGATCCGTGCTTGCGTGTTGCCGACGAACGCGCGGGCCGCGTAGACCGGACCTATGAACCCTGTACCAGCCTCGGAAATGGCCTCGATCCGAGGCCAGCCAAGGCGAACCACCGAACGCGAGCCGCCTGGACTTCCAAGGAGGAGCGGTTGTAACGTGGGTGCCCCTCGCAGATGGTTCATCGAATGCGCGACCTCGTTCATCAGCACTCGCACCCACCGCGAAGACGGCGGATCCCATTGCGGGGCGAGAAACGCCGGAAACTCCCGGCGAGATCCCATTTCAACACTCGTGCTGAGCTGGATCTGCAAGCGCGTAGAGAATCAAGCCATGGCCCCAGCTGCGGGATTCCGGTGTAGGTGGGCTAGGAAACCGGCGATGAACGGTGTCAAATCGGTACGCGTCTCTGATCCGAGACACTCCGCCCTTCGGTGTCAGGTGCTCTTCTTCGGTTTTCTCGTCTCGGCGTTTCTGGTTGGGCACCCTGGGGTGGGGCGAGCTGACCTGCTGGAGCCAGGTGAGCGAATGTCCGTACGTGAGCTGGCGTGGTCATGGTCGGAAGGCGGCCTGTGGCGATTCGCTCCAGTACCTGCGCTGGACGCCAAGTACCGTGTGGTCTCCGGTCCAAATTTTCGTTTCCGCGCGATTCAGGTCGAAGCGTCCGGTCCGGTTGTGTTCTGGTTGCCTCACCTTGAAGGCCGAAGCCGCGTTGCGGAGCTAGCCGCGCGCTCACTCAGCTCGAAAGGCCTGGAGGTCGCAGCACTTCTTCCGCCCTCCCGTGCCCTGGGAGACGACCCAACCGCCGAAGATTGGATCGAACTCATGGAGGAACGAGTGCGTGCAGGTCGCGCAGCCACCCGCGAGTTCAGCACCGGGAAGGACTGTGTCGTGGTCGTGGGCATGAGCCTCGGCGGACTTGCAGCGTTCCCCCTCACGGTGCTCGAGGAAGGCGTCGACGGACTGGTGCTGATGCTGGCAGGCGGGGATCTTGGTGTAAGCGGTCGGATATCGCCGTTCTTCCCGGGCTCGCCGGCGAGATGTAGACCCACCGCATGACAATCCGGGAGGAGGCGGCATGCGGGTGCAAGCGAACGGGAAGGTGAGGCGGTCGAGCGAGGAGTGGCGGGAGATTCTCGACCGGTT
>JAAETT010000612.1 GCA_024228115.1 bacterium | reverse complement strand
GTCCGAATAGAGCCTTGAATCAATCGCACTGAAGTGGCCTTGTTGGGTGTCGGTGGAGAAGCCTCGTAACTCCTTCATCTCACACTCGCAGGGCCATTTCAATGTCCGGCCTTCACCTCAATACGACGGATTGGAGCTAGGACACCGACGAGATCAACCGCTTCACGATCTCACCGGGCGAGGCGGACTGGGACGAGCCGACCGATCGCATCCACCGCGCAGAGTCAACGTCGGACCCGACGTGTACGAAGAGATCACGCTCTTCATACTCGACGACCCGGCGGACGATCCCCAGCCGAGCCATGGATCAAGAAACCACGGCTCCGCCCACTCGGCGCCCAACCTCAAGCAAGAAGCCATGACGTGCGGCGGACTACGGTCGGAACTCGTAGAAGACGTTCATCGAATCGCTTTCGTAGTCGAGCCGGCACATTCGGCAGAAGCTTGTCCTACGTGCACGACCTGTGGATCGAGCATGCGCGAAACCTCCTCGAACGAACCGGGCTCCCTCTATCCGAAGTTGCGGAGAGGGTCGGGTGCTCGGACGTGGCGTACCTTCGACGCCTTTTCAAGCGGAAGGTCCACGTATGCCTCCGCGTCACCCCCCGGATGCGCGTGCAATCGTAGCTCCGGGCGCGTGGAGCCGTGATCGGGGACGCGCGCGATCGTGAAAGGACTTGGGCACACGCATCAAAGGCATGTGCTGGCCGGTCGCACCGGCCACCTCGAAAGCGGTCCTTACCGGAAGTCGCCCGGGACATGAGTCGATTCCCGGTTATCCCGAGTGGACCTGCGCAGGTCCACTCGGGACCAGGACGCGGTGCGGTAGTGCGTCGACCCCGGGAATCCGGAAGGCGGACGCTTTCGGATCAGCTGTGGCTTGCCCAGTGACGAACCGATCCCAGCATTCGTGTCCAACGGCTGGGCCGAGGTGGCTCCCACACCTGTACGGGCCCCGCCTTGCGCTCCGCAAGCTCATCGAACTCAGGAGCGCCGTAGTTCGCATAGACATGGCCGCCGAGTTCCGTGCACCTGGAGCAGTACGGATCCTCGTATTTCCGTCGCTGAATCTCTTCGATCGGAAACTCCAGGTATGAGCCGACACCGAACCGCTCCGGGTCGAACAACCCGCAGCAGAGTTGGACGTTGCCCTGCCAATCCAACGTGATCTGATGCTCGAGGAGGTCACACGGCCTGGAACGGTAGGGGGCGGTCGCCGACAGGGCATCTGAGGGATCAAGAGCGAGTCGATCGACCAACGCCCGGTCCTCTTCCGTGAGGAGTTCCGGATGCAGGCCTGGATCTCGGAGAGCGAGAACCTTCTCCAGAGGCATCATGAACGCCCACACGCCGATGAAATCGAAACCCAGCTCGGCGGCAAGCTTGGCAACCTCAGGTTCTTCGTCGAGGTTGTCGCGGTATCTGTGGAAGAGAAGATGGACCCTCGTTGCGGCGCCCGTGCGTTCTCGTATGTCCGCGAGCTCCTGGAGGTTCCCCAGAACGGTCGCAAGTTCGCCGCCCCTGTGATAGCGCGCGTAGGTGTCCGGCTTGATCCCCGAAAGCGACACCCGGAACTGGGTCGGATCCGAGGCGAGGATTTCGTCCAACCGTTTGGCAATGTTCAAATTCGAACTGATGTTGACCTTGATCTCCCGCTCCCGAAGAACACGGATCAAGGAAGCCAGCCGCGGATGCAGAAGCGGCTCGGTCCAGTTGAAGAGCCCGATACCCTTGAGATCGCATTCGGCCAACGCCTTGTCCGCGATCCGCTCCATGGTCTCGACGTCCATCAAGCCCCTTGGCAGGGCGACATCGGAGTTCCCAACAGGGCAGGATGGACAGCGCAGGTTGCAGCTCCCTACGACGTCGATGTTGAAGAAGTAATGGTCCAACGTCAGGCCTTGTTCGTGAGGCACCCACGACGATCAGTCCGCGGAAACCTACTGCAGAAGCACGATACCCGCGAGCAGCCAACCTTGGCTCGAACCTGGTTCTCGAACGGCAACTTGTCGCAGTTTCCAGGAATCTCGTCACAGGAGAATGCCGCGGCCACGAATGGGATCGAGTCCGCCATCGAGTGGTTGAGCACGGTCAGGTGGTCGTAGCCTTCGTACAGGTGGGCCGATACGTTCGAGCCCGCCTCGAATGCGGCATCAACGAAACGGGCCTGCATGCGCGGCGGCGTATCGCGATCGACCCACCCCGTTCCGACGAAGATTGGAACGGAGAACTCGAGTGTCGGGAACTGCATCTGTTCGAATCCCTTTTGGAGCGGAGGCGGCGTCTTGAAAGTACTGTCGTTGGTGAGGCCAAGATCCTGGATCTTCGCCCTGATATCCAGATTGCAGACACCTTGGACCGTGCGCGCCGTCGGCAGCACCCCCTCGTAGACGTAGTCTGAAGCGTCAAAGCTTGGGTCCAAATGTTCGACCAGCGATAGAACCAGGAAGTTGTAGCCGAGCATGGGATCCACGACGTCCCTGGGACGGGCTTCTTGAACGGCAACGAGGGCCTCGGGGGTGAAATAGGGCACGCCTGTCGCAACGACACCGCGAAGGCGAATTTCTGGGGCGTAGCTTGCCGAATACACCGCCGTCACCAGCGCTGCGCCGCTCCTTGCGATTGGCCCGCGATGACGACCTCATCCGAGAGCGGGAGATCCGCTGCTTTCACCGCTCGGATCGCATCCAGGTTGCTGAACGCTGCGGGGCGGGTGGCAAGGTAGGGGTGCGTTCCCTTCGTCCCCAGGCCTTGATAGTCCGATGCCACGAACGCGTAACCACTCTCCAGCCAACGCCTCAAGTGCTCCTGATGAAACGGCACCTAGCCCGTCCAACTCGGCGCACAGACATCCGCGATTCCAACCGTGCCGTGTGACCACAGAAGCAGCGGCCAGCCACCCTCGGGAGGCACACCTTGCGGAAGAAACAGCCACCGGAAACGGCGATCGCCGCCTTCCCATCGAGGCCATTCGTCGATGAATAACGCAAGCGGATGTTGTCGGCGGCGCCAGGAATCGACTGATGGGCCTGCAGTGGCTCCTGCCGCGATAGCGTTCCTGGCGTTGACGGAACCTCGCCGTCGTAGTGATAGAACCCTGAGACACCTCCATCTCCCAGGGTGCCCCTGGTATTGGACGCCTGCGAGGTGTTCGTCGACGACACCACATCGCCGCCAACGCAGCCCCAAGACGACACTCCCACTAGGCACACAGCGAGCACCTTCAACGCTCTCAATGATCCTCCCTTCACCTCCGGGAACCGAAGGCGGCCGATCGAGGTGGCCCCACTGCCCTGACCGCGCTCGCGATCTGCACGGAAGTGGATACCGCGAACGAGACGCCGCCCGGCCCCATCCATACCGACCAGGCACCCGCCTGCGGGCTGGGCTTCGAGTGGGTCCTGGTCGCACGGCTGTTGCACCTGAGTCGCCGACGCAATCGTGAGCAACGCCCTTCCCATCGCGGCGGATTCGGGTCCAGGGCACTCCTCGTCGTCATGATTCTCCTCCCGCTCGGCAGCCCTCGACCCGCACTCACTGCGCCAGGCGATCTCCTCGCCTCGTTTGCAGGTCATACGTACGGCATCGCAATGAACCCGGGGGGCTCCGAGTTCGACGCGGCCGTGGTGGTTCGCTTCCTCGCAATCATCGGCCCAGGCCTTGGCGCCGCCGAGGATGAGATCGTCCTGACGATACCACCGGCGGCGTCCCCACCGTGCGCGACTGGATCGTGTCGATGATCGCCGGCGACGAGAGCTGGACCAACGAAGTCGCCGACGACTTCGGCGTCCTCCTTCACGACGATCATCGTCCGGATTCCGCCCTACCCCCGCTCACTCCCTTCGATCCGGTGACCGACCAGATCGTGTGCGACGGATTGGCCCAGGGGCCAATCCGAACACGCCGCCTTGCAGCGCCCGAAGATTTCCTCGGGTACTTGCCGGGGGAGCCAATCCCCCAGCTCAGAACCCCGAACGGCCCTCCGTAACAGGCTCGAAGCAGATCTGCGCCGGGTAGACCTCGTAGCCCTCCGGCTGGATGCGCGGACGCGGCAATCCGCCGACCTCCCCGGAGCTGCTCCAGCCCCTCATCTCGTGGACGGACTGCTTGGCGTCGCAGTTGCCGAGGAAGCCCGGCCAGAACTGAGGCACCTGGAAGCGGTAGACGCGCTTGCCGGTATTGCCCCGCCGACAGTCGCGATCTCCCGTGCAGTCCATGTCGCGCGCCTTCATCACGAACTCGATCGTCTCACCCTCGTAGGCATACGCCTCGGCCGTCGCCGCGTGCGGAACTCCCACAAGGTCGCCATCGCGCACCTTGAGATGGCGTGGGCTGTGTGCGAGGCGGTCTCCCGATCGTCCCGACTGCATGATTCCGAGCGTCCTGTGGTCGTAGGTGGATTCGCGTGCGTTGTGGAGCTGGGTCTTGATCCACTCGATCTCGCAGACAGCGCCTGCGCCACGGCCACAGCGCATCCAGAAGACGAGGTTCGAGAGCTTGACGCGGACCCTCCGCTCCCCCCGCGTGGCCGGCGTCTGGCGATCATCGCGGAGTACGGCCGCGAGACGCGCGGTCGCGCGATCGTTGGCCGGGTTGGGATCCGCATAGCCTTCGCCACGCCGCATCGACGGCGCCACCCTTGCGTGCACCGATAGCTCTTCGCAGGGCCGGGCGTAGCGCTCGGAGCATCGCGGGTTGCGGGTGCGGACGATGACCTGGCGTGTCTCACCGACTCGCAGGCCAGAGACCGGGACAACGGGATTCCCGCTCGGCCAGTCGCAACCATCGCCCGTGTCGACGCGCACGGAGACGATCGCGCTGCGGTCGAGCGGAGTGGGGCCGTGGTTCTTCACCTCTACGACGACCTCGACTTGCGGCAGAACGGCTTCGACGATGCGGATGCCGACGTCGGATTTTGGCCGGCTGTCGATCTGGTTGGGATCGAGCTGACCCATGCCCGGCCGCATCGGTGGAGGCCTTACGGCACCCGGCGTAGTGGCCTCTTCGCCCACCTTTCCTTCGCGCGGATCGTGCCGCGTGGGTTTCGGCACCCTCTTCTTCGGCGCGTCGGGATCCTGCACCGGGACGGGGCTCGTCGCTTTGCCCTGCCCGCCGAGCGGATCTCCCTCGAGCAGGTCCTCGCGGACCTGGGCCGGGCCCGGTACCGCAACCAGGCACGCGAGGGCGAGGCCAAGGACCCACTGCATCATTCGAATCGACATCAGATTCCTCCTGGAGACAAACCATCCCACATCTGAGTCGTCCGAGGTGGCCCGGCGGTTCAATCCGGCGAAATGTGGGGATCTGGCTTCAACCCGAGCTCGGAGGGGCTGAGGGTCGCAGCCGGGCGGTGGATCGAACGTTGTCGTCGTCCGGAGGGCTCACTCCACATCCACCACGGCACGCCCATACGGGTCGGTCCCTGGGAGACGATCCTGGCTTCCGGGGATTCCAGGCGTCCCGCGCTTCCGGAATGGCTACCCTCGCCGATCGTATCCAAGGAGGGACGCATGCAGATCGGAACCGGCTCGCTTGCTGACCTCGCACGCCTTCGAACCTTCGAACGCCACCGCCTCTCGTCCTGGGATCGCAGCGGTGGCAACGCAGATTGCCTGGCGATCCAGCCCGGCGAAACCGCCGACCTCGGCAGCATCGACGGCGCAGGATGCATCAAACACATCTGGGTCACCACGATGCCGTTGCCCGACGACCCCGACGACCTCATGAAGAGCGTTTTGCGCATCTGGTGGGACGGTGAAACCTCCCCGAGCGTCGAGGTCCCGGTCGGCGAGTTCTTCGGCCTCGGCTTCGGACGCCGCCGCAACTTCGACTCCCTCCCGTTGCAGGCGAGCCCGGAGGACGGCAAGAGCCTCAACTGCTGGTTTCCGATGCCCTTCGCTGACGGTGCACGTTTCAGCATCGAGAACCAGGGCGAGAGCGTCATCCTCTTCTACTACTACATCGACTACGAGGCCTATCCTGCTCTCGATCCCGAACTCGCCCGTTTCCACGCCAGCTGGCATCGACAGAATCCCAGCGCGGGGGTCGCCACGGAAAAGGGCTGGACTCGCAAGGACTACCGCCTCGACGATCGGCGCCCCGTTGGCGCAGGCCTGGCCATCGGAGGCCCCTGGAGCGAGCCCAATCTCGACGCTGCCCGCAACTACACGATCCTCGATGTGCGGGGGCGCGGACAATACGTCGGCTGTGTGCTGAACATCGACGTCTTCGATCGCCAGGTCAACGATTGGTACGGAGAGGGTGACGACATGATCTTCGTCGATGGAGACGCCTGGCCGCCGCGGCTCCACGGCACGGGCACCGAGGACTACTTCAACACCGCCTTCTGCCCCACCCAGGTGTTCTCATCCGCCTACCACGGGCTCACCCTGTACAGCGGCAACCCGTCGTGGCCCTGGGGCGGCAAGAACAGCATGTACCGGTTTCACGTCGAGGATCCGATCCGCTTCGAGGAATCGATCCGTGTCACCATCGAGACGGGCCACGCCAACGCCCTGGCCAACGACTATTCGAGCACGGCCTACTGGTACCAAGCCGCTCGTAGCGAGCCGCTCCCCGCCCTCGCACCGGTTGCGGAGCGCCTGCCTCGACCCGATCCGCCGGAGCTGGCTCGCCCCCGCGGCTGATCGCACACACGGGACGGCTGCAGCGCTCTACCAGAATGCCGGATCAACTCACCAGAACCTGATCTGATGGAGCCCCGAGCAGCAGGGCTGCTCGGGGCTCCCAGGTGTTGGCTGCGCATACTTGCCTAGCTACGCGGAACGTGGCGAACAATGAGGTTGCTGCCGACCAGGTTCACACCCTGGACGTTGCCAATCAGCCCGCCAGTCGCACTGCGGATGCCCTCCGCGACCTGGGTCTGGAAGGCCCGGGTCGAGAGCTGGGCGCGCAGGTTCGCCTCGAGCGGAGGAATCACGCGCCCCTGGATCTCGCCTTCGATCAGCTCGAAGATCGGGCCGAGGATTCCGTTGATCGCCAGGTCCGCACTCATGCTGACCTCGACATTGCCGATCGAGACGTCACCACCGGTGCCACCTCCCACGTTGTAACGGATCGCGTCGAAGAAGATGTCGACCGCAACCCGGTTCACGTGACCGTCGGGTGCCGAGCTGTCACTACCCGCCAGGCAGCCGTCCGTGAGGTCGCCAAAACAATGCCCCTTCAGCTCGTTTCCAGCGCTTTCGAAGTCGAGCCGAACGTGGAAGCGCTCGCCTTCATGGCCTACGTGGATTCCATCCAGATTCAGATCCTGCACGTAGTAGCGGAAGGCCCCTTCTCTGATCTCCGGTAGGTCAAGCGCAATTCGTCTCCCGCCCAGAGCTTCGGGCAGGTCGATGAACGCATCACCTGGCAGGAAGCGGGTGCCACCCCGCCTTGCGGGGTCGTAGTTGTTCAACCGGACCTGCAGCCCTCGAAAGGAGCTGCGCAGCAAGCCCTCGACCAGGCTCACGGCGAGCGGGGTCTCGGTCATGGTCACGTCGTAGTTCAATGTCACCCGCTCGAGCGGATCGTCGTGGGAGATGTGGATGTTCGGGCTGCCCGACCACATCCCACCCGGGCACGGATCGCCGCGGAAGCTCGCCTCGATGCTGTACCGGCCAAGGGGCAGGCTATCGCTACCGAACACCACATCGAAATCGTGGGAGCCGGTCATCGCACCGAGCGAGTAGGCGCGGCCGCCCAAGTTGCGCGCCTCGACGATCACCTGATCCGTCGAGTAGGCGCACCAGCTGGTATCCATGTTCACGACGACGCGACCACGAGTTCGGCAGGCGGTGATCGACAGGCTATTGCTCAAATGGCGGCCCGCAGAATCCTGTACCAGGATGCGATACGTCTGGCCCTCGTCGAGGCCGCTGGGCACCGCCGCCGTGACGCGACCATCGCTCCACGAGTCGGTGCGCAGGTAGGCCGCGACCGAGCTGCTGCGAGTGCCGCGTCGCTCGAGCACGATCTGTCGGCTACCTCGGGCCTCGCCGAAGCCGTAGCCCGCGAGCACGAGCGGCTCACCAGAGCCGGCGCACTGTCCTTCGTAGCCGGTGAAACCGGACAGACCGGTCAGCCGAATCGAGTTGCGTCTCGAGGCGTCCTCACGAATCTGGCGGGCGGCCTCTCGGATTCCGCGACCATCCCCGGATCCTCCGCGCGGAGCTGCGCTAGCGGGAACGCCCCCCGACGGCAGCGGAGTCGTACCAAGATGCAGACCCTGAATCGGGGCGGCTTTGCCGAAGCTCGGCGACATCGGCTGGCGAAGCTTGCCCTGCTTCCCGGGCTGAATGTGGGCCCTCGGACCCTCCCGCTTCAACTTGCGGGCCGGAGCCGGCATCTGCACGGCGGGCAGCTCCTGCAACGCGGCCTTGCCGACCTTCCGCTTCTCCTTCGAAAGCGTCGGTCCTGAGAGCTTGCCCGGGGCAACGCCCTTTGCGGGAATCCGCGAGTGCGTCTGCATCGCCGCGCTTCGCCGCTTGTCTTTCTTCAGCTGTCGCTGCTCGGTCGGCATTTGCTCGTTCGCGGTGCCGAAGCCACCAATCACCGGCAAGGGCGGTGCAGCCCAGGCTGCGACGTCGAAAAGTGAAAGAGCGCCAAATGCCAGACTGGCAGTTGCGCGGCGCAGGGTCCGGAATCGTCGTTCATTTCGATCCATCATCTCGTTCTCCCCTTGAGCCTTTCATGGCCCGTTGTGTTCGAGCCTGGGTGGTTCCAACGCCGACGAGGGTTCAACAGAAAAACGCCCATAGATTCCACTAGTTGGGAGATCCCCGGGGCTTCTGCTCGCGGAAGCCATCTGCCAGCCATGCAAAAAAAAGGGCTGGGTGGGAGCGCCACCCAGCCCTTCTCGGGCTCGAAGGCCCGGGGGTCGAAGCTCATCCGGCGCTACGGCGCCTGCCGAGCGATCTCCCGGTTGATCTCGTCCACGCTGATCGAGGAAAGGTTGTTCCCCATCCGGCAGTCGTCGTTTCGCTCGTTGCCGTCCATGAAGATGTCCGGATCGTACGAGATCCGGAGTTCGAAACCGGCCTGGAACTCCTGGGATGGCATCCACCCGCGAACGCGAGCAAAGCTGGTGTTGACCCTGGCTCCGGCATCCAGACGCGGGAACCGGGCAACGGCCTTGGCGATTCCGTTCTGGGTCAGGTTCGCGATCTGCTGGTCCATCCCGGAGGCCCACCCGGCCGATCCCCGATTTACGACGGACCCCCGCAGCGAGAAATCGTAGGTCCCGTCTCCATTGGCGCGTACGCCGGACACGACGATGTTCTCCGCCACCGGATCCACGCAACCACCGCCGCCGCTCGTAGTGGGCCGAGCTGCGGTACGCCGTCCATTCGTCAGCGCGCCCAGACGGCTGGACGAATCCGGCCGAGCGCCGCCCAGGGCGCTCGGCGACCTGGCATGCGAACCGGTCGAGTCCGTCGCGGGGACGGGCTTCGGACTGACCCGGCTCGCTCCACCACGCATCCGTTTGCCCGCTCGAGTCGGCGGCTCCGGCTGCGGACCGGCCTCGACCAACGATGGCGTTTTGCCCGGCGCGTTCCTGCCCCTCTGCTTTGGAGTCGCTCCTTCGAAAGCGCTCTCACCCTTTTCGACCTTGAAGGAGCGGCTGCCTTCGCTGTGGAACTTCACGTACCCAGCAGCTTGTGCGCCCGTTCCCAGCAGGCTGGCGCAGACGAATCCGATTCCCACGTTCTTGATGAAACCCATGTCGATCTCCCTTGTTGGTTCGCCCACAACGGGCGGTTCGGGCCTGGGTCGTCCGGGCCCTGCCAAGGGTTCAACCCATTGGTTGTGCCCGCGAAATTCCTGCTGGGCCCAGAACGAAGCCGCATGGAGGCGAAACCCGCGCTTCACGTCAGCTCCGAGTTGTGGCCTACGCGGCGTAGCTGAGCAGGTGAGCCCGCGCGCGAGGTAGCTGCCGCGTCGGAATCCGCCCAAAGTAGGCTTTGCGAAGGGGCTCGGGGAGTTCGATCCGAGATGGAAAGATGCGCTTTCCTAGGATCTTCTCCCATGAGAGCGGCGCCTCATCCATGCCCAGGGCCATCGCCGGTGTCCCCCCGCCCCGCCGCTCGGAGAGCTGCTTGACGTGATTCCTCCACACGCGGTGGATGGCCTCTCGCCACACCATCGCCTGGTTCCGCTTCGAGAAGGCAATCGTCTCGCGCTTGTGGTTGCCCCCGCCATGGCGGAGGAGCAGGTGGTAGAGGTTCACGGGGAAGAGCGCGTTCTGAGGGGTCCGAGGTGCCTTCGACGATGTGATCTCGTGTTGGATCTCCCGGCCCTGGAGCTTGCGCAGGGCGGGCGGGTACTGGCGATGATCGTCGGAGCGGACGACAGCTGCGGAGCCTTCGGGCAGTACCAAGCCGAGGGCCTCGGAGATGCCCCGCTCGATGGAGCGAGGATGAGGCCTTCCAAAGCGAGCCTCGAGTTGCTTGAGCCTTTCCTTCTGACAGCGTGTGGTGCGGCCCTTTCGGCGCAATTCGGAGACGGTCGTGGTGTAGACGTAGTGGCTCTCGGCACCGATCACCGTGTTCAGGTGCGTGACCCAGTACTGGCTGAACTCGAAAGTCTCGAAGCCATCGACCACGAGGGGCTCCGTGGGTGGGGTACGAGGCCGCCTCTGTTCGTGGTAGGCCAGGCAATGACGGCCGGCGTGGCCGACTTGGAGTGCGACGGTGGAGGGTGAGACGCCGTGGATGCGCGCCATCTGGCGGAGGCCTGCGCAGGCCAGGCTTGCCTTGAGGAGCGGGAGAAGGAGATCGGGGCGCTTCAACCAGTAGGTGGTGGAGAACGTCTGTGTACTAAGGGACCGGCCGCAATGTGAACAGAGGTACCGCTGGATGCGGCGCCCATCGCATTGACGGAAATGGAATCCGTCGCGTTTATACCGCCAACCCACCGGATTCTGGTGGGTTTCACACTTTGGATTCGGGCAGTGCGGAGGCTGAAAGCCTTGCTCGGGCGCGGACATACACCCCTACACTGCCAGCCGCGTGCCAGCAGGAATTTCGCGGGCACAACCCAATGGATTCAGGGGTGAGCGGCTCGAATCGACCGGGCGAGGCACTCCGCCGGTGGCCGGAGCAGCCCATGCCCGAACACCGGGTCATGACCCGGCGCGCCGAGGTCGAGTGCGTCGTCCAGGAGCCGTTCCGGATCCTGGGACTCGCCGAGTGCCGCGACGGCAGCGGTGACGAACGGCGCCGCAAAGGAAGTTCCCGAGGCGAAAGCGCTGCTGCCCCCAGCGCGGGCGACCCACAGGTCTACCCCGGGTGCAGCCAGGTCTACGTAGGTGCCCCGGTTGCCGCCGCGCCACGGCTTCGAGCGTGTGTCGACCGCGGAGACCGCCAGGACACCCTCCTGGGCGGCGGGATAGACGGGAGATGTCGATCGCCCACCGTTGCCCGCGGCGGCCACGACGACCACATCTCGCTCGAGGACCCTGCGGACCAGTTCGTGCAGCACCGAGTTTCGCGCGCCACCCATGCTGAAGTTGATCACGCGGACCTTCTTGCCCACCAGCCAGTCGAGGGCACGGCCGATCGCGGCGACCTGGGCGCGGGTTTCTCCGCCGCGCTCCAGACCGACGACCGCGGCGACCCAGAGTTCGGCCTTCGGGACGAGGCCCGGCATCGGTCCGCCTCGACCGAGCAAGAGACCGGAGATTGCCGTGCCATGGTCACGCCCGCTTTCGGAGCTGGTGAAGCTGCGGTCGCGGATGGTGGCACCCCGCAAGATCGGATGTCCCTTGTCCACTCCCGTGTCCACCAGGCCGATGCGAGTGCGATTGCCGCATTCACCGCCCCGATCCTCCCAACCGAGCAGCCTCGTGGCGTAGCGGCGGGGGTCGCTGGCAGCTTGATCGGCGAGCAGTTCGAGTCGATCGTTGAGATCCGCGGCCACGACCTCTGGCCGCATGCGAAGCTCTTGGAGCGCGGCCCCGGTGGGCACTCCCGGGCCGGGCAGGCGTACCTCGAGGAACAGATCGAGATGGTTCAAGATGTAGCGGTCCCGCTGCGTGCTCAAACTCGGCTCGGCCGAAGTACTGCGACGGCGCAGCAACACCACGAGCTCTTCCCCCGCGAGCAGATCCCCGGGGCCTATCGGCCGCAAGCCTGTCAGCTGACGTCGCGTACTCGGGTGCCCCGCAAGCGCGGAAAACACCGGCTTCTTCGTTTCCCCGGGCCCGGCCTTCACGTTCTTGGAATCCCCGGGTGAGCCGCTCGCTTTCTTGGAATTCCCGGGCGGGCCGCTCGCTTTCTTCACGCAGACTGGATACTTGACCTGGTTGCCGTGCCAGGCACCGTTGGCGTCCCGCAGCGCCACGGTGACGGATCCACCGCCGGTCCCGGACACGGTGAGTGCCCGGATCGAGGTGTCCGTCCATGCCGTCGTGCTCAGGGTGGGCTTGCCGGGAAGACTGCGTGCAACGACGACAAGGTCACCCTGCTTCCCGAAGCCCTTGCCCTTCAGGTCGATGGCCGCACCGCCCGTCACGCAGGAGCCGCTGTACTTGATCGACTCGATGTACGGCGAGGAGAACGCGAGGCTCGGCACGGCCAGCACCAGAAGGCTGGTCAGAAGGCGCCAGTGCACGGCCCGAGGGGCCAGCCCCCTCATTCACCCAGCTCGGGCGCCGCATATTCGATCACGTCTCCGCGCGCGTGCAGCGCTTCAACGACCCGTTCCAATGGAGCACGATCCTCGGGCTGGCTGGCTTCGAGCCCCTCCACATCGAGGTGATACAGCCCGATCGCCGAAGGCCCGTCTACGATCTGTGCGTTCACTTCGATGAGCAGCGCGCGGATATCGGCTTCGGGCGCCTTCGGGCTGAAGCGGACCTGAAGGTCGCCGCTCCCGGCACCCAGCATTTCGAGCTCGCCGAGCTCCCCCTGAAGGGACCCTATGACGAACGTCTGGGCCAGGATGGCCAGGCCTGCTGCCATCGCCAAGGCAGGGCGCCATGCGCGTTGCACGAACTCCCGCCTGCGCTCCTGGTGGATTCGCTTCAGCAGCCGGCGCTCGCCCAACTCGCCCATACCTGGGGCTTCGGCGTTATGCTTGACCGAGCGCCGCAAGCTCTCGAGGAACTGCAACTCGACGCGCAGCTCCTCGTCGTCCGCAAGGGCGGCTTCGACCCGCGCCCGCTCGTCACCGACCAGCCTGCCGTTCGCATAGAGGGGCAGGAGATCCTGGGTCGCGCGGCGCTCTTCGGGGCTCTCAGGCATTTCGTGACTCCAGGCCGAATCCCTGCAGACAGCGCTGCAAAGCCTTCTTGGCGTGGTAGATGCGGGTCTTCACGGTGCCCTCGGGGCAATCGGTGATCCCGGCGATTTCGACGTAGGTCAAATCCTCGTAGAACGCGAGGTGGACGGCTTCGCGCTGGGCTTCGTTCAGGCGGTCCATGCACTCCTTGACATGTCCGGCGTCGCCGGCAGCGGCAAGGGCATCGGATGCATCGATGGACTCATCGTCGGCCGTGGTTTCGTCCAGTTCGTCGAAGTGACGCCTGCCGCGGCGGCGGATCTCGTCCATCAGCCGGTTCCGGGCGATCCCCAGGATCCAGCTCGATACGGCCGACCGGCCTTCGAAGCTGTCTGCGTTCTTCCACACTTCGACCATCACCTCACACACGAGGTCGCTGGCGAAGGCTGGATCGTTCAATCTACTTTGCGCAAAGGCGAAGATCCTGCCCTCGAAGGCCCGGAACAGCTCCACGAGCGCGGATTCGTTGCCCGCTGCGATGCTTGCCAGGAGTTGGTCGTGATCCACGGCTCCCTGGATCATGTCATCCCGGGGGTGAACCGGCTACTGCTTCGGCGAACGCCGCTGCGAAGCCTCCCAGCTACCAAGCACCACGGGTCCAGAACGGGGCCGGGGTGCGTCCTGTGCGGTGAGGTGAGGTGGCCCCGAGGTCAGGGCGAGGGGGTCCCTGGACCCGCCCCCTACACAGGCCCGGTAGGAAGCGGGCCCGCGCGCCCCCCCGCTTCGGAGAACACGGCCATCGCTGTTGATCGTAAGCTGGACGCAGAGGTCGCTGCCTGCCCGGTTCCAGCCCGCGCAGCGGAACCCCAGCTTGCCCTGGACGTAGCCACTCTCTGGCAGCTCGGGCACCTCGAAGGCGGCGCCCCCTGGAAGGCAGGGCCCGGAGACGCCGTCGTTGAAGTCCATGATCTGAAGCTGGGTCCCGGGCACCGTCGCTCCCTCCGGTGAGTAGATCCGGACGGTGACGAGGGCGACCCCTTCGCTTACGAAGTCCCGATCCGGAGCGCGGTACTCGGCTCCGACGATCATGCCGTGGATCGTCGCCAGGTAGGTGCGCGCCACACGTACGACATTGGTCCGTTCGCCGGTGAAAACACCACGGCCGAGCCCACACACACTGACCTGGTATTCGGGGTAGCCCCGAAAGCGGAAGTCGTTCAGGTCGAAGCCACGCCGTCCGCGCGCGCTGACGAATCCGTCGACGAGCAGCGTTCCCCCCTGCCCTTCCAGTTGCCGCAGGCCAACGTCCGCTGGAGTGCCCGCAGCCGGGCATGAGGCCGGATGACGCAACCCAACGTGCAACACGGCGAGATCGACTGCCGGGTCCGCGAAGTGCCATTCGGCGGGAACCACCGGATCCCCGGGCTCGGTTACGTCCAGGCTGCCGGTCCGGCCGTCCAGACGCAGGAGGGTCGCAAGCGCCCGCCGGACGCCCGCGGAGCCAGGCGGCGGCAGCTCCGGTCGCCCTCGGTCTCCGCTGCGCCGCAGCACTGGAAGGCGCCCATCGATCGGAACGCGCTCGCCCGGAATTCCCGGCCGCAAAGACACCGCCTCGCGACGCGGATCCACGGGCTTCACCGGAACAGGCGAACCCGCTTCCTTGGGCACCGGGAGCTTGGGAGCACCTGCCTTGGTCGCCTCCGCAGCTCCCTTCGTTTTGGGTCCGGGGAGTGTTTCGCCGGAAATCCCGGCCGATTTGCCTTGCGGCGATGTCTTGGAACCAGTGGCTCCCGGATCCGCCCAGCTAGCCGCGGAGGCAGAGCCCAGGAATCCCGATACGACGAAGCCGATCGCGGCCACCCGGATTGTCTCGCCAAGTGCGTTTTTCCGCATCCGCATCACGAGTCCTCCTACAGGGGAATCGGAACTACTCCGACGAAGGTTCAATCCGCGCCGGAAATCGTAATGTTGCGGGGCGGACCTGGTGGTCCGGGTTGCATTGTTTCGTGAAGCCGCCCTCGGCCGTCGTCCGCGACGATCAGGCGAGTTCGTCGCCCGGCTCTGGAATGAGCTGAGTCGCCGTCAGTCCACCGGTCGGACAATAGTCGGCGGCTTCGATGCAATCGTTCGTTTCGGATTCTCCGACGGGTTGTTTGATCACCCGGGCACAGGGTTCGTCGGTGGCCATCTCCATGTTCTCCGGCGCACGTTCTTCGCACAGACCACACTGGGTGCAGTGTGTTTCGTCGATTTCCATCTGAATTGACTGTTCGCCCACGGTCTGTCGCTCCGGTCGCCCACCTTCGACGCATTCGGGTTTTGACGGCATATCCCGGTACCGTACCAAAGCGCGGGTGATCTGTGGCGAAAAGTCGCCCCTAAAGCCTGACGTCGTATGACGAACGTCATACCGCGCCATTGTTGCCCGCTCGTAGCCTACCCATTGGATCGTCGAGCGACGAACCGTCGGTACGCCGTGCCCAGCGATCGAATATTGCGGCACGTTCCAATAGAAGCAGAAGAGCAGGGGGAGAAGAGCCATGGCCGTGGAAGAGATCGTCACCCAACTGACGACGCGCTGGAAGTTCGACTATGACCCCAAGATCAAGGCTCTACGCGATCTCTATGAAGTCGCAAAGAAACAACAGTGGAATGCTGCGGCCGATATTCCATGGGATCTCGAAATCGATCCGGATGGCAACATTCTCGACCCGAGCCAAGATGCGCTCCGTGAACTCGACGTCATCAAGGCCTTGCCAGACGAAACGCAGACCAAGCTCTCGGTGTGCAATGCGGCGTGGATCCTTTCGCAATTTCTTCACGGTGAGCAGGGAGCGCTGCTCTGTTGCGGCCAGCTCGTCGAAGCCGTCCCGGATATCGACGGAAAGCTCTACGCGGCGACGCAGGTGGTCGATGAAGCACGCCACGTCGAGGTGTTTCACCGCTATATCGAGCGGCTACACCGCGTCTATCCGATCGACCCCACCCTTCAAGCGGTGCTGAACCAGATCCTCGAAGCGGATCTCTGGCAGATGAAGTGCGTCGGCATGCAGGTGATCGTCGAGGGGCTCGCCATGGGCTCTTTCAAGATCATGAAGGAGGGAAGCCGAGACCAACTGCTCCGTGAGATCGTCAGTCTGACGGCCGACGACGAGGCTCGGCATGTTTCCTACGGGCTGATCTACATGAAAGATGAACTACCGAGGATGACGGACGCGGACCGCAACCGTGTGGAGGATTTCGCATTCGCCGCGGTCGACGCGATCAGCGGCCGAAGGCCCGGTACGGGCTTCACTTCGCAACTCGAGATCCTCGGGGATGCGGGAGTCGACGCGGCCACCGTGTTGCCTGAAGTCATCGAGCGGTTTCAAGACCCCGAGTTCATCGCGAGTCAGCCAGACCCGATTCGCGACCACGTATTGCCGCAGCTGAACCGAATCGATCTGATCACGGATCGTACGGCACAGAACTATCGCGACCTGGGTTTCACGATCTAGCGGCCAGCAGACAATTCGATCGTCGGGCAGCGGGAGCGCGGCCGCGCCCTTGGAGCACGTACGAAGCCCGCTTCAGTTGACCAGCGGAGGTGCCGCGCGTGAGCGCAGCTGCTCATAGGCCGGCGGCGCGCTGATACCGAGTTGCTCCCGCACGGCATCGATCGGCTGCTCGAAGAGCGCCTCCCAATCCTGATCGAGGAGCCACTTCGCGCGCAACCCGCGGCGCAGCCCCTGGCGGATCAGCTGGCCGCCTTCCGAACTCCAACCGTTGTGGATGAGCGACCGCCATACCAGGTAGGCGATACCGGTATTCCAAGTCTGGGGCACGGTGAACGCGAGCACGGCAATCTCGCCCCGCATGTCGCGGTCGTAGCCCGTGAGTACATGGAAGACATCGTGGAGATTGAGCAAGCGCGTCCCGAAGACGCGTGCCCCTTCGCCCGAATTCACCGGGCGATCCGGGAACTGCTTGGAAGCGGCCTCACTTGCGCCGGCGAGGCCCTCGGCGCCGATGTTCTCGCGAATGAACCACTCGCAGATCGTGTGGCCCAGCGAACCTGCTGGCATTGCCAGCAACCGCTCACGGTCACAAAGGATGTCGTAGAGATCGCGGCCTTCGTCGAGGATCTTCTTTCCTCTCGGAGATCGCTTGAAGCGCTCGAAGAGTCGTTCGTTCGAGTTGCCAGTCATCGCGGCGATGACGACGATTGCCTGGGCGGTATCGTCGGGATTCTCGGCGAGAGCTTCGAGCGAACTCCGCGCCAGCTTCAGATTTCGAGAAGCCATCGCAATTCCCCCTCGGGTTCGAAGGCCAACCGCGGCCGCAGCATCGACACGCACCCGGCCGAGCCTACCGAGCCGGTCTCGCGCCTTCGGGTCGCCGCGGGTATGACCATTGTCATACCGCATCGTCGGTTGCAGCCCGCAGTATCGGCGCGCTGCATGCCATAACCTCCATTTCGGAGAGGAATTCGAGAATGACCCGAGAAACCGGCGCTGGCCGAACCGAAGAAGAATCCAATGCGCTTGAATTCGATTCAGATGCACTCCGCGAGAAATACCGTCAGGAGCGCGACAAGAGAATTCGGCCCGATGCCAACGCTCAATTCATTCAGGTCGAAGGAGAGTTCGCTCATTTCCTCGATGACCCCTATGTCGAGCCGGGATTCAGCCGTCCGCCACTGACCGACGAGGTCGAAATCGCTGTGATCGGTGGCGGCTTCGGTGGGCTGCTCACCGCCGCGCGGCTGCGCGATGAGGGTGTCGAAGACATTCGAATCATCGACAGCGCTGGCGACTTTGGTGGTACCTGGTACTGGAATCGCTACCCCGGCGTGGCCTGCGACATCGAGTCCTACATCTACTTGCCTTTGCTCGAAGAAACCGGCCACATTCCGAAACAGAAGTACGTCACCGGGGCCGAAATTCTCGAGCATTGTCAGAGGATCGGAAGAAAATTCGATCTCTACCGGGATGTTTGTTTTCAGACCAAGGTGACCGAAGTGCGCTGGGACGAGGAGGCTGCTCGCTGGATCATCTCCACGAATCGCGCTGATCGGATGCGAGCCCATTTCGTGGTCATGGCCCTCGGAGTACTCAACAAACCGAAGCTGCCCGGGATCCCCGGGATCGAGAAATTCAAGGGTCATACCTTCCACGCCAGCCGCTGGGATTATGGCTACACGGGCGGTGATGCCGACGGAAACCTCACGGGGCTGGCGGGAAAGCGCGTCGGCATCCTTGGCACCGGCGCGACGGCAGTGCAATGCGTACCGCACGCGGCTGAGTCGGCGGAACACTTGTACGTTTTCCAGCGCACCCCTTCGTCGGTGGATGTGAAGAACAACGATCCCCTCGACCCGGCCCGGCTGGCGACAATTGGCTGACCTTATTGGTGGGGATCGTCCTGCTGTTCGTTGCATATCGAATGGGGAGCGTGCTCGACCCGCTCATCTTCGATCCTCTGTATGGACCCGCTCAACGTAGGCCGGCCGGCGGACTAGCTCCGTTCTCCAAGTTCCTTGCGTCGCACAGAGGCAAGGCAGCACGAATCCTGACGGGCGACGAGAGGATGGTTCGCGGACTCTACGGGGCAGCGGAAGAACTACTCTCGGGCGGCAGGAATTGGAGGGAACAAGTCGCGCCATGGCTGGAGCTCTCGAAGGCGGCGCGAACGCTCGTACTACCATGCGCATTCCTCACGGCCGGCAACCTTGCGGGCTGGTTCGAACGGGGAACCGAACGATGGGTGGGCGACATGGGAGGCCTGTTCCTCGGCGGCGCGGCTACGTTGGCAGCGTTCCTCTTTCTCGCTCGGTTGTTCGCTGAGAGCGGACATAAGCAAGAGGACGATCCGGCGAAGAGTCGGCGGGAGCTGGCAGGCGTCATCGCGAAGTATCTTGCGGCAATGGTGTGCGGCTCAGTCCTCCTATTCGTCGGATGCTTCTGTGGCTGGTTCGACTTCAGCGACCAGCGAGGATGGATCGCTTCCGCAAGGTTCACCGCGCTCCTGGGCACCGGCTCACTGGTCTTGTTTCTCGGCCTTCGCGTGGTTCATATGACTGCCCTCTACGGACTCGTATCCCAGACAGGTGCAACGGACGTGCTCTTGCGGGGCGCCCGCGGCCGAGAGCGCAGCTTCCTAGTCGTCGGGCAGAAGTTGCTGGCCAAGAAAGAACTGCCGGAGCCCATCAAGCCCCCCCTGCTATGCCGCGCGTTCCCCTCATTGGCACGGGGAACGTCGCACTCCGACAAGACAGGCCAGTCGGCCACCGGAGACCGATAGGTCGCCACGTCGTCGCCCTGTTACGAGTTGATCGGTCGCGGACTCGCGGTCAACTGAGGGGCGCGGATTCCAGATGAGGGCGGGGCTACTGAGAATCTCGCCTGGTAGGGTCGAGGCCTGGTGCGGTACCTGTAGGCGTAGCCTATCGGTAGCTCCCCGTTTCCTCTGGAAGTGCCTCAGCAGCCATGCCATGGGCCCGCTTCCAGCCCCCGCCACGTCGCTGCGAGCGCCACCTAAAGCGCGAGCTCTCATTCGGTGCGACGCGGGGCCTCCGGGAGGCCATCGAGCAGGACGATGGCCTTGGACGACCTCTGCCTATGCTGCTCAGTCCGCCTGTGACCGGGGTCGTCACGCGGTCGGTGCACGATCCGCCCTGGCTTCTGGCCAAGGAGAACCCGATGGACCCGGAGGAGTTCGCGCTACCGAAACTCGCCAGCATATACTCTCACAACTCCCGACCGGATGCGGCCAACGTGCCCAAGCGGGCTCGGGAGTCCTGTCCGGTACCGAGATTCGCGCGGATCGCCGGAGAAGAAGATGAAGATCGAGAAGAAATCCACTGAGCGCTTCGAGAATGGAAGCACGTGCAGCGTGTGGAAGTACGACCTTCCGTCCCGCCGCATGGGACTCGTCACCGCCAAGATTCGCGGGCGATACCCGGAGGGGGCAAGGTCGTCAATCGGGCTTGCGATGAGACGTATCTCGTCACGTCGGGCTCCTGCATTTTGCACGATGAAGGGGGCGATCATTCCATGACCGAAGGAGATATCTTCTTCTTTCCCACAGACTCGTGGTGGTGGGTCGAGGCGCAAGAAGTCTCCCTCGTCGTGTGCACTGCGCCTCCCTGGACCCCCGAACAGCACCGGCAGCTGAGTTAGGCCACCCGGAACCACGCGCTCGGGGGAGATGGAGCCATGAACAGAGTCTTCGAAGCGCGCGGCTACTTCACCGTCCCGGACGGCACCGAGGTGAGCCCCTTCCTCAACGCGAGTGACGTCATGCAGAAGGACGTACCCTGGGGGGGCTCTCGGTGACATGAGTATCGCGGCGGGAGCCATCGGCCCCAGGGTCAGCTCGTGGATCCACCGCCACCCAGCCGTCACCCAGGTGACCTACGTCGTTTCCGGTCAGCTTCTCATCTGGATGAAGGAGGAAGACGGCGGCAAGCCCTACTCGTTGCGAATCCGGCCGGGGCAAGCAGTCGTGTCGCAACCTGGCACGCTCTTCCAGCTCTGCAACGAGGGAGACGAACCGGCTCAGGTGCTCTACATCGTATCGCCTTCCTACGTCTTCGAGATGGACGGAGACACGGTCGTGTATGACGACGCCATTCTGGTGGCGCGAACGTGGGACGAGTTCGAACGAGCCGGAGGCGACTTGCCGGGGCTCCGGGTCGACGCATACCAGGCTCGCGCCGAGCGCGCAGAATCCGAACGACGCATCGCTGCGAGCAAGGGGATTCCGCAGGAGCCGCTCGAGAACGAGGACATCCGGAGGCTCCCGGAGAGCTACGACTACCTCGCCCCTGACGGTTCCGAGATCCGTCTCCTCGTCGAAGGGGGGAACGGCGGATTCGCCCACTGCGTCCTGCCCGCGGGAAGGACGTCGGCCCCAGTCCGGCACCGCACCGTGGAAGAGCTCTGGTACGTCCTGGGCGGGGAAGGCCAGGTCTGGCGGGGTCTCGACGACGCGGGGCGTGTCGACCTGGTCCGGGAAGGTGATTCGCTCCGAATTCCGGTGGGTACGGCCTTTCAATTCCGCGCCGGCGAGAAGGCCGACTTGCGGCTCCTGCTCGCGACCATGCCGACCTGGCCGGGTCCCCAGGAGGCGGTGGACACTCAAGGGGAGTGGACGCCGAACTCGGACCCAAGGAAGTAGCTGGCCTCGCAATCCTCACGGTACACAGGCCGTTCCTTCGAAGCCGTGTTGTGCCAAAGAGGCAGCCGATCCGGAAGGCGGGCAATCTGGACTCTTGGCATGGGCGCTGCTCTCGGCCTTGTGCGTTCTCACAACTCGGTCTGACCAACCTGGCAGAACTCGTTCGCTGAGCAGTGGGACGGGACCTGCCCGCGCGAGCTGCCAGACCGAAGGCCCACGCCAGCGTCAGGGTCCGCCATGGACCGAGGTCGGGAAGGTGGCGGTCCGTGGCGCCACCTTCCGTTCCGTCGGATGCAACACCAACGAACGCCGTGGCGACTGCTCAGCGAACCGGCGGAACGGGGAACGTAAGGTCCTTATAGGTGACGCGCGGCACGACCGGCAGCGCTGCGAGCGCGTCGACGAAACGCTGAGTCGGGGGGCTATGAACGTCCTCGACCGCTTCGATCACGACACCGTTCGCAGCTTCGCGGATCGTGCAGTCCGGAAGCCCTCGGAGTCCCGCGACGACGTCGTCGCCAAGGCCCTCGAGTGACACGTACGTCCACGGTGCGAACGTCCTCGGCACGTGCTCGTCCCGGAGGACCGCCGCCGGATTGTCAGACGTCAGAAGTCCCCCGAGCGTTGCGCACCGAGGTTTCAAGGCGCGGGTGACAGCATCGGCTGTCCGGACCAGGTAGGACCAGATGCGAGTGAACGCGGGCCCACCGAGTATGCTCGAGAGCACCAGGGACGAACCGGCGTCGCCCCCGTCGAGGAACGTGAGCGTGCTCACCCAGAGGACGTCGCCGAGGACCCCTGGCGGATGCCGGATTGAGATGGCCGTCATGGACTGCTCGAAGTCCACGTTGCGCTCGCCGCCGAGCGTCTCGACGTCCACGTCCAGCCACGGCACGGCCACCTGACCGTCGTCGCTCGGCATCGCCGAAACGAACCGCCGAGCGAGGCCTGTGGCGCCCGAGGGCTGCTCGTCGCGGGACAACACGAGGACGATGGCAACGGTCTTTGCTTTCAAGAGATCACGCTGAGGTCGAAACGCTTGCTTCTGCCTGGGATCTTGGTCGGCTGGGCTGCCGCGAACGCCGATAGCCCGGCCGCGCGGCTCTGGAGCAACGCCGGCGCCCCGCCGCGGACCTCGAGCCGAACACCGCCGATCGGGTCTCCATCATCGGTGGCGGGCGACGTGAGGTGGTCCTGAACCTGTGCAACTGCTTCGAGGACCCGGTCGAGCCGCTGCTCGCGCGTCCAGCGAGCCCGTCCGGTCCAGTTCTTCACCTCGACGACCGTGACGAGGTCTCCTTCGGTCCACTCGGTGTAGTCGGCACGGCGGTCTCCGACGCTGACCTCCACTCCACGTAATCGTGTAGGCAGGGTCGCCGCCTGGATGATCTGTCGCATCTGGGTTCCGAATCCGGCCGCGAACATGTACTTCAACCCGCTCGAGCTGCGCAGTTGTCCCTCGAACTGGTTCCGGAGACCTATGGCGTTGCCGGCGATCTCCCCGCTGCGCTGCATCGGCACGATCAGCGCGTCGTACTGATCCACCAACGCCTGATCCTGGGGCCGTAGCGTGTTCGTGACGTACGCGATGTCACCGTTGTCCCGGTCGGCGTACGCGCCATCCGCTGCTGAGCGTGCAGCCGATGCGGTGGACGCGGAGAAGGTGAACGCCTTGAACGCGGTGTTCAGGGCGCCATACGGGGCGTTCCCCTGGTGGATCTTCGGCTTGGCCCGCCCGACGACACCGATCACATCCTCGTTCGGCACCGGCCCGTTGGCTAGTTGAGTGAGCCTAGCCTGGACGGCGGCGTCGTTGATGAGCTTCGTATCATTGCCGACCCGGCTGTTCTCGCCGAGGAAACGATCGAACCCGGTCCGCTGCCCGAGCCAGTCCCCGACCAGGTCCCACTCGGGGACCCGGAGGTTGTCCGGCAGCCCGCCGAGCTGCTCGGTCGCGTAGAGGTGCGCCCCCGGCGGCATCTCCCCGAGCTGGTCGCTGAAGAACGCTACTGGATCCTCGATGCGACCCAACGCCAACAACTGGCTGACGGCCTGCGCGAACTGCCGTTGCTTGCTTTCGACCGAGTCATCCTCGACCGGCGGCGGGCTCTCGTCGGACGCGTGCTGCACCACCAGGCGCGCGAGCGCGTCTGCCTCCGTGTCGATCTGTGCCGCGAGCGCGAGCGCGTTCTGCTTCTTCGTCCGAAAGTCCTCGTTGTTGGCCATGCTCGACCACGGCGCGCGACTCGGGAGGTCGTTGACCCAATGCTCCGCGGGCGTGGGGGTCGTGTTGATCATCAGGCGCGCGTCGCTGCCTACCTGGTCGATGGTGACAGTGTGCGACTCGCCACCGCCGCTCGCCGGAGCGTCCTGGCCGATCTCCTGGTCGCCGCCGCTCGGATCGGTAGCGGCGTCGTCGTCGCGGGTCCCTCCGCCGCTGAAGAGCCCCTGCACGCGGCGGATGAGGCTCACGATCGCGTTGCGCACGGCCGCGCGCACGCTCTCCAGCACCTCGCGCACCTTGGTGGTCAGGCCGCCCAGGCCCAGCAGGTTGGCCAGCAGCGAGATGGCGATGGGGATGAGACTCGCGATGGCGTTCTCCACGGCCTGGGCGGCCGGCGTGATATTGCCGGCGACGATCGTGGCGATCATGTTCACGATGGAGGTGACGACGCCCCAGATTCGCTGGATGTTGGTGCGGAGGAAGTTGTAGACGTTCCACACCATCATCACGGCATTCAGCAGCGCGCCGACCGGGTTGAACATGGTCGCGATACGCAGGACGGCCTGGGTGACGATGGTCTCGATCAGGTAGTCCTTGATGCCGTCCACGACCGTGCTCCACAGCTGGGACAGGTCGTTCTGGATCTGCTCCCACAAGCCCTCCCAGCCGCCGGTGATCAGCGCGTCGACGTAGCGCCACACGAAGTCGAAGATTGCGCCCGCCGCTTCGCCTAGCACCTCGACGATGATGCTGCGGATGCCGGACGCCGTGAGGCCCAGAACCTGCAACACCAGGCCCAGAATGCCGACGATGTCCCAGCTCGTCGGCAGCGTGACGCCCAGCTCGCCCAGCGGTCCCACGATCCACCGGAAGAATCCCTCCTGAAGGTGGGTCAGGATGTTGTCGGCGAAGCTCCGGAAGCCCTGGCCGACGGCATTGATGACGTTGCCGACGAACGCGCCCGGGTCGTCGATGATCGTGTCGAGCGCCCCCATCGCCCGGGCGATGAGCGCGTAAAAGGCCTCGGGCGGGATACCGGCCAGGGTCAGGACGGCCTCGAGGATCATCCGCCCCAGGGCCGCCCAGTCGCCGGTCAGCAGCGCCTGCGCAAAGGCCAGCGCCGCGTTGATGGCCGCCTGGTAGGCCTCCAGGATCGCCGTGATGGCGCCACCGATGGCGTCCAACAGCGCGTTGATGCCCGCGATGAGCGCATCGGCCAGCGCGTTGACCGCCGAGACCGCCCGGTCGACCGCGGCGTTGACGAGCTGGGTCAGCGCGGCCGCCAGCACAGGGAAGATGTCCCCCAGCAGGTCGTCGATCAGCCCCGTCAGGACGTCGCCAAGGGCCTGGAGCGCGCTGACCACGAAGTCGCGGACGGCGTTGATGATCGCCGCCGCGGCCTCCTTGACCGCGTCGATGATCGCGCCCACGGCGCTGATGGCCGCGTCGAAGACATCGCCGATGAAGCTCGTCAACGCCGCGAATGCGCTGGAGATGGCGTCCGCCACACGGTCCCACCACGAGTCGTTCTCGGCGTCCCGCTCGGCCTCACGCTTCTTGCGCTCGGCCTCGGCCTCGCCCTCGCCCTTCACCCGCTCGGCGTCCCGCTCGGCGTCGGAGAACGCGTCGTCGATGCGCTGCTCGTCCTGCTCCACCCGGGCGTCGACGTCGTCCGCGAGCTTCTGCCGCTCCCGCTCGTTCTTGACCTCCGCCTCGTCGACCCTCTCGTGCTGCTGGCGCTTGGTGTCCTCCTTGTTGTCCTCGATGTTCGTCCGCGCCTCGGAGACGGCGAACTCCTGCTCGGCGTTGGCCTCCGCGTTGAGCCGCGCATTCTCCTGCTCGGCGCCCTGGACCTCCTGGGCCTGCTTCTCGTCCGCCTCGATCGCCGCGTCGTCGAGCTGGGTCTTCGCCTCGGCGAGCGTCGCGTCGATCTGCGCCTGGCCCTGGGCGTCGGTCTCGGCCTGGATCTCGGCGGTGACCGTCCCGGCCGCCTCGATCTCCGTCATCCGCCCGATCTCGGGCAGGGGCTCGGACGCCGGCGCCTGGGCCTCCTCGATGAGGCGGGCGTCGCGGATGCTGCGAGGCTGCACCTGCTCCGGCCCCGGGCCGTTGTCAACGTTGGCCGCCGCCTGACCCCGCAGGGTCTCCGCCTGCTGGGCCGCCGTCTGCGCCTGCTCGGCCGCCTGCGCCGGGTCTGCCGACCCGGTCAGCTCCACGGGCGGCGGCAGCGGCGATGTCTCCAGGCTGTCCAGCGATGTCGGCACCTGGCCCAGCGCTGCCGAGAAGTTGCGCTGGGCCGCCGACGAGTCCCCGTCGGCCCCGAACGCGATCCGCGGCGTGGCGGGTGTGGCCGGAGCCGCGGGCGTCTCGGTCGCTTCCGGTTGGACCTGCCCGGTGTCGGCGCCGGGCTCCGGAACCTGCTCGCCTAGCGACAGCGTCGTCGGCGCGGCTGAGGCCGGCGTCGGAGCCTGCGACGCCGGCCCCAGCTCCGCTTGCGGCGTCGGGAATGCGGCCGTCGTCGCCTGGGTATCGGCTGCCAGCGAGCCGTCGATGTCGCCGCTGACCGAGCTCCACTCGTCGGCCTGGGCGAAGTAGGACTTGTCGAAGAAGGTCCTGGCCGTGTCCGTCGCCCGGCGCAGTACGGGCCCGTCCGACGGCACGGCCGAGCGGGGCAGCGTCCGGCCGTCGTTGATGGGCTCGGGTGCTTCCGCCGCGCTCGGATCCGGCTGGATCGCCACGTTGGCCCGCGCAGGCTCGGCGCCCGCAGCGCCGTCGGCCTCGACCGCCGCCGGTGCGCGCCAACGGACCGCCCACCCGTCCGCCTCGTGCTCAACCGGGTCGCTGGGCTGCGACACCGCGGGGAGACCAGCCAGCCGACCTGTCCGGTACTGCGCGACGTGGGCCAGCTCGTGGGCGAGCAGCGCGAGGCCATCGCTCGACTGCAGCGCGAACCGCCCCTCAGCGAAGTAGACGTGGGTACCGATGGTGAACGCCTCGGCATGCAGGCGCTCTGCCGCTCGGGCCGCCGCGGTGTCCGTGTGGATGGACACGTCGCGCAGCAGCTGCGCCGGCACGCCGGGCAGCAGCGTCTCCAGACCCGACGGAAGCGCCTCCCCTCGGCTCACCCGCGCGAGCAACCGCGCCTGGGCCAGCCGCTCGACCGGGCGCAGCGCCGACTGGTGAGACCGCCGCAGCACGGGCGCGTCCTCGACCGGCGATGGAGCCGCCCGCTCTGGCGCCGCGTCCTCCGCCTCCTGCGCCAGGTCGGGCGCGGGCTCGGGGCCTTGCTTGGGCTCCAGTTCAGGAACCGGCCCTGGCGCCAGCTCTGGCTCGACGGCCTCGTCGACCGGCGCCGACGCCACCTCCGGCTCGTCCAGCGGCGCCTCCAGCTCTAGCGGTGACGGCTCCGGCGACTCCGCGGCCGCCGCGTCCGGCTGAACGGCGGTCGACTGGTCCTCCATCGCCTCGGCCGGGACCTGCTCCAGCTCGGCCGGCAGGGCCGACGCCTCCTCGGCCTCCCCGGCCGACTGCATTCCCTCGGCAGGCCCCGCCGCGACGAGTTCCCGCCACGGAGGCAAGCGCACCTCGGCCGCGGCGCTCTCGCCTTCATCCTTCGCAACCTGGGCGCGCGTCTTGCGGGCCGCGGCCTTCACCGTCACCTCCGCCCGCTTCTTGTCGCGCACCACTGTCATTCGATTCGCGGCCCCCCCGCGCGGGGCTACCCCGCGTCAGTCCCGAGCGCCGTCAGCTCGGCCTTCGCCCTGTCCAGCGCTGCCTCGGCCGCCTCGCGCTCCGCGGCCAGGTTCGCGCCTGCTTCGGCCAGACCGCCCTCGTGCGCCACGGCTTGGTCCAGCTCGCGTTCGAGGGCCTCTAGCTTCGCGGCGCTCGCGCCCCGCCGTTTCGAGAGCGCCTCGTACTTCGTCGACCGCTTGGACTCGTAGCCATCCATCTCAGCGTCGATCCTTCGCAGCGACGTCCGGTTCCGAGATACCTTTCGGCGCACCTTCTTCACGCTCGCGGCGGCCTCGGCCTTGGCCGCCTTCAGCTCGGCCTCTCGCTCGTCCAGCGCGTCCACAGCCGACTGGAGCTTCTCGACGGCTTCGGCCCTCGCGTCACGCACCTTCACAAGCTCAGCTCGGCGCGCCGCCAGCTCTTTCTCGCGCTTGAGCGAGACGCCGACGGGCTCCGCCACCTCCGTCGGCCCGCCCTTGCTTTGCGGCGGCGCCGTCCCCTTCGTCTTCGCCGCCGGCACCGTGAAGTCGCGCCGCAGCCGGGCGCCCGGCCCTACCCCCTTCAGCGACCCCTTGCTGATCACGGTGCCGCGCTCGTCGGACACCTGGACGAGCGCGGCGGCCTCCGCGTCATCCACCGCCAGCGCGTACCACCCGCCGACGTCCGAGGCCGTCCACGCATCCACCTCGTCCTTGCGCCCGAGCACTGCCACGGTCGTGCACGGCACGGCCGCTCCGCGGTCGTCGACGGTGCGGCCCCACAGTGCGAAGCCCTTGGAGGACGCCGGCCTGGACTTGATCTCCACGGCCCGAGCCATCACGCGCCCGTCGGCCTCTCCAATGGTGGCGGACACCGCGGCCAGGTGCGCCCGGTGGCGCGCGGCTCGCTCCGGCCGCTGCTTCGCGGCCCGGGCGAGCGCATTCCTCCTGGCACGGAGCATCCCCGCCCGGGCGACCAGCCCGTCCAGCTCCAGGCGCTCCTGGGCCTTCGCTGCATCCTGGATGCACTCGGCCACCTCGCTGGCGGTCGTCGGTAGCTTGTTGGCCATTTCTTGTGCCTCCGGTGTTTCGTTGGATGTCTGCCTTCTTCCAAGCGTCGGGCGCCTAGAGACGAACGACTTTCCGGATCGCGTCGTTGGCGGCACGGGTCTGGCCGCGGTCGCCATCCAGCCGGAACAGGAGCGCGCCCAGCGCCTTGACCAGCGCGTCACACCGGAGCTCGGCGTCGTCCGTAGCGGCCCAGCCGTCGTAGATCGATCGGTTCCGGTGCCCGCTATCGGCGCCCTCGACAGGGTCGATGCGCAGGAAGCAGTGGGTCGCCATGTTCGTCGTCAGCTCGGACGCGAAGGTGCCCCACCACAGCATCGAGAACAGTGCCCCCCTCGGGGTCTCCACGACCCGGTTGTTGCCGCCCTGCACGGCGCGCGCGAGCCCCCAGACGTCGAAGACGATGAGCGTCCGCGAGAGGTCCGCGCGGAACGTGTTGCCGTGGGCGCTGACGCTGTCCATACTGGCCAGGAGGTGCTGGAACAACAGCGGGCCGGAGTCGGCCTCCGCGCTGCCGCCGACGGTCACCTGGTTGTCGACGAAGTGGACCAGGCCCGCCTCGCCCCCGCTCGCCGGAGGCTTGGTCGTCCCGCCGAAGTCCTCACCCCACCCGCCCAGGTTGAGCAGGAGGATGCCCGTCCCCAGCCCGCCGGCGCCGACAGCGTCACGCACCCTCAGCGACGTCAACACGTTCGACTGCACCGACACCGGCCCGTACGCGACCGTGGTCAGCGGCCGCCCCTGGGGCACGCTGATACGGTTGTCGTGCATGGTCAGCGCGTCCAGCCCGGACCAGCGTCCCGCGCTTTCGAACACCGGCAGGACCACGCGCAGGATGACCCCGCCCGCGAACTCGTTGTCGGGTGTGACGGTCCCCGAGCCATTGTTCTCCGCGTGCACGTGCTCGATGACCACGCCGCTGGCCAGCCACGTGGAGATGACCGCGAGCGCGACGTCGCGGCCCGCGCCGTTGTCGTTGATCTCGTTGCGGTGGATGTGAAGTCGATTGACGTCGGCCAGAGTGATGCCGCCGTGGCTGACGTTGTTGGTCAGGTAGTCGGAGATCTCGACGAACTCCCCGCGGCAGCAGTTCGTGATGACGTTGCCCGAGATGCGCAGATCGTCCACGAAGATGGTGTCATCGGGAAACCCGTTGCCGTCGACGTCGTCGAAGAACCACGCCACGGCGATGCCGTCGGCGCCCATGTCCCGGATGCGGTTGCGGCGGATCTCCACGTCCTCGAGGATGCCCTCGGACACCAGGACGACCTCGTCGTCAGGGTCTCTCCAGCCGCCCGGCCTGTACCCGAGCTTCAGGCAGCCGTCCTCCCAGTACCAGTAGTAGAAGCCCCAACCCCAGAACCAGCCGGGGAAATCGCCCGAGACCTCCTCGGTGGTCACGCTCCCCAGGGTGATGCCCGCGCCGTTGCCGCCGCTGATGCCGTTGTCGACCACCCACACGTCGGCGCTGTTGCCGGCGATGCGCACGCCGCCGGCGCCGCGCCGTATCGGGCTCTCGCCCTCCTCGGCCGTTATCGTGTTGCCGGTGATCCGGACGTTCACACCCTGGGTCCACACCAGCGGGATGCGCCCGGCCGGGCTGCCGGGCTCCGGGTCCTCGGGCAGCCCCTCCGCTCTCAGGTGGCTGCCCGCCAGCGTCAGCGTCGCCCCGTCGTCGAACGTGACCGCGCCGTAGTCCCGAGCCTGCATGGTGCAGTTCTCGATGGTCACGCTGCGCGTCGAATCCCTGTCCTCGGCCACGCGCACGCACCAGAACTCGCGAGCCACCACCTTCAGGCCGTCCAGGGTGATCCGCTCGCTGTCGACTACGAATACGGCCGGGGTCGTGGCGCCTGCGCTCACCTCGATCAAGCTCCGGTCACCGCACCCGTGGACGCGGATGTCCCTGCGGTCGCGGATGGTGATGGGGTCGGTGTAGGTCCCGGGCAGGACGCAGACCTCGCCGCCCTCGGGGGGGAGCTCGTCGATCGCCTTCTGGATCGACGTGTAGTCGCCGTGGCTGACCTCGCCGTCACCCACCGTTACCGTGCAGCACGTCTTGATGCGCGTCAGCGGCCGAAAAGTCTCGCGGCAATCCCGCACGTCCGGCGCACCCGTCCAGTCGATGACCGCCAGCGGGCACAGGTAGGTCGTGACGCCGTGGGGCGCGCGCCCGTCGGCGTGCTGGAGATCCCACGGCACCACCTGCGACGGCGTGTGAGGCCGCGCGGCGATGATCCAGTGGGCGTCCGCGCCGACGTCGCTGCCGTTGAGCTGCACCGTGATGCCGGTGTTGCCCAGGGTGACCGCGGCGCCACCCGGCGTGATGCCAATGCGCGGGTCGCTGCCCAGGTCCGTCCCGCGGTCCCACAGACGCAGGAAACACTCGAAGTCACGGGGGTCGCCCTGGTCGTCCAGCGCCGCCTCCGCATGGGCGGCCGCCAGCGCGTTGAACCCAGCGGGCGGGTGGCCGTCCACGATGATGGTCCGGCTCGTCGGGTCGTAGCCCGTGACCACGGGAGCGAGATGCCCGTGACCGACCGACAGCAGCTCGCCACCCGCCTGCTCCTCGCACCGCCCATGCCCCTCGCCGACCAACTCGCGATTGGGGTCGAGGATGGCCGACAGGGGCACCAGCTCGATGTGCTGGTCCGCCAGCGGCCAGTGGGCCTGGTCCTTCGGCTCGGTCAGGAACGTAATCGTCGTCCGGGGCGGTGCGACCGCAGTGTTGATGCTCACGCGGTACAGCGGTGCCCCGTTGTCGTACCCCCAGGTGAGCGCTGCGGCCGACCCGGTGCCGGTCGGATCGACCAGCTGCACGCGGATGGCCGTGTTCCTGGCGCCCAGGTAACCCTCCGCGATCTCGGGCGCGCACAGATCCTCCTCGTCGCCAGTCTCGTCGAAGTCCACGACCAGACGCAGGTCGTTGTCGAGCGCCGCCGTGTCCGCCTTCCACCCGCCGCGACCGTCGGTCTGCAGCTGCGCCGTCAGCTCGGACCAAGCGCCGGAGCACGTGGTGTCGTCGACGCCGACCATCCGCACCCGCGCCATGGTCCGCACGCGCTGGGACGTGTCAGGCCCGCCCAGGGCCTCCTCGAAGAGCTCACCATCCTCGACCGCACTCACCGGTTGCTGCCAGACCTCCAAGTAGATCAAGTCGCCGTCCCTGCCCCCGTCGCGCGCCCGGTCCGCCGTGCGTTGGAGCAAGAAGTCCGGCTGATCCGACAGTCTTATGTCCGCCTCGATCCCGACCCGCAGCCCGCCCACGTACATCGTCCCCGCCTTCAGGGTGAGGTCGACCAGCCCGCCGACGGCTGCCGGCGGCCCCTCCACCTTGAACCCGTCGTCCGGGCTGCCGCAGGGGCCCACCAGGTCGATCAGGGCGAGGCGCGCGCCCTCGGCGTCCAGCGCGGCGGCCTCGTTGAAGTCGTCGTCGGTGAGCACCCGCCCCTGCTGCATACGTACGCCGGCGTAGTGCTTGAGCGGCTGGGTCGCGTCTCTCGAGAGGTCGACGGTGGCCATTGGACTGTCCTCGTGGTTGTGTCGGGCCGCACGCGGGCGGCCCGGTGCGAATCATCAGGTCTCGTGGAGCAGAACCGGGAGTAGCCCGAAGGGCATGTACTCCTCGAGCTTCGCGCGCAGCGCGCGCTCCTTCAGCGGTCCGTGCAGGTCGTGGAAAGCGCCCATCTCGCCGTCGTCCTCCGCGCCGGACGCGATGGACGCGTGAGCGTCCAGGTCGTCGTCACTGCCGCTGACCCGCACAGGTGCGTCCGAGAGCTGCGCGTAGCCCGGGTCGCCGAAGGTGCGGGACACCAGCAGCGGCTCCGGGTTGACGAAGAACGCCGACTCGTAGGGGTGCGGCAGCTTGTCGCGGCTGGCCTCGCTGGCCGCCGAGAACCGGAAGCAGCCATTCTGGGTGTCGAAGACGTCACCGGTCCCGGCGACCAGGCTGTCGGTCGCCCACAGGCGGTGCACGTTCAGGTCGGCCAGCACCGTCACCCGGGCCAGGTGAACCTCCGCCCCGGCCAGCGCGACCGGGCCGGTCACGGCTGGCGCCGCCAGGTCGGTGACCTGCGGGTCCAGGATGCTGTCGGAGACCTCCAGGATCTTCACCGAATCGGCGCCCGTGCCGGACAGCTCGATGCGCGACACGATCGACGACTGCACCACCAGCCGCTCGACAGCGCCGTCGACGCGCAGGAGCACCGGGAAGATGTCGCTGCCGGCCGCGTCCTTTCCGCCCGGATCCAGCGTGCAGCCGCGAATCTCGACCAGCTCGAAGTCGCCGTCCAGCACGATGGCCCGCGGCGCCCCGACGGCACCCAGCCACAGGCCGTCGAGCAGAAGGTAGGCGTCCGGGTCGTCGGGCCCGGCGCCGGCCTGGCCGTCGAAGGTGAGATCCCCGGACAGCTGCAGATACGGGCGCACCTGGTCGCCGGCGCGCCACGCCAGCTCGCTGAACGGAGCGCCTGGGCCGGTGACCGACGGGTAGGTCCGGCTGTCACCCACCGTCGTCGTGTCCTCGGCGGCCAGCGCGATGGCGGCGCCGTCGACGATGTCGGGGCTGCCCAGATCCGGGAGCGTCCGGTCATCGTCGGCCCAGGGCAGCTGCTCCCGATCCCAGGGGCCGGCTCCGACCCAGCCGCTGAAGCCGAAGCGGTAGTCCACCAGCGGCGCGTCGACGGTCACGGAGCCGTCCAGCACGAAGCGCCCGCGCTCGGTGTCCACCAGCACCTGGCGCCCGGTCGGCACCGTGGCGCTGCCTGCGACGCGGCCCGCGCCCACGTGCTCTTGGGCGATGGCGTCGCCCGGGGTCGCGGTGTCGGGCGTCACGGCCAGCGATGGCTCGTCGTCCTGCAGCAGGATCGCGCGCCTGGTGTCCTCGAGGAGTGCGTGGCGACGCACGTAGACCAGCAGGTCGGCCCAACCCGCGCCCACCGTCGCCTCGAGGGTCGCGCGCAGGCGCTGGTCGGAGGCGACCCGATGTCCGCGCACGCCCTGCAGCGCCGCGGCCCAGCCCGCCGGGACGGCGCCCAGGTCGGCGATGACGTCTGCCGCGATGTTGGCGATGACCGCCGAGGTGATCTCGAACACGCCGTGGCCCAGGAGCCGGCACCGGATCGGGAGCGGCAGTTCGGCCTCGGCAGCGCTGCGCCAGTCGTCGTAGTCATAGCCCTCGCCCCGCGAGCGCCGCGCGAACAGCGCCGTGTCGCGCCCCGAAGGGTCGAACGTGTGGAAGTCGCCGTCCGCGTCCGTGAGCAGCCGCGGGTCTGCAGCGTCGACGCCCCACGAGCCCAAGCGGTAAAGGTGCACGGCCAGGCGGTTGATGCCGTAGCGGCCGTCGGTGCCCTGCGGGCGCCGCAGGTCGGGCGTGTGGTGGAGCTCGTCGAAGGGCGAGCCCGCCAGCTCGGCCCCGACCGGTGATCGCAAGCCCGCCAGGCCGAAGACCGGCGTCCCGGTGAGCGCGCCAGCCGTCGGCGCCGGGTCCAGGCCGTGAGGCGCGCGCCCCAGCCGCCGGAACTGTTCGCGGACCACCCCCTCCCAACCAGTGATGTCGGCGATGAGCTCCTCGAGCACGCGCAGGGTGCCGGCGCGCCGTCGATAGTAGATCGTCTTGGCGACATCGATGCGCTGGGCTCGCGCAAGGAGCGCCTGCACCAGGCGGGTGCCCACGAGGTCGCCCAGATAGGGCACCGCCCACGGGTCAGCCAGCTCGATGAATGCGTCGTCCCACAGCCGGTCGTGGCTCCGCCGCAGCTCGGCGGCGTTCTCGCCGATGATCTCCACCAGCTGCCGCAGCGTGCCGGGCGGCCCGGCCAACTCGTCCTGCGCGCGGGTCCACGACGGCACCAGCTCCCACAGCTTCTCGGTGAGCCACTGCTCGTAGCCGTCCGCGGCCAGACTGGGGTCACGCGATGCCATAAGCCATCCCGTTGATGGAGAACGCGCCGCCCTCCAGGTCGAAGTAGCGCCCCTGCCCCGGGGCCACAGACTGGCCCGTGGCCACGCCCTCCGAGCCCAGCTCCTTCCAGCGGAGGCGGACCGACAGCACCCCGGAGACGCCCTGCACCATTGCCCGGATCCTACTGAACCGGAGCCGCGTGCCGATGCCGATGCGCTCGTGGCACAGCAACCCGGTGCTCGTGTCGGCCAGCGCCGCCGTCACCGCTGCCTCCACGTCCTCGGCGACGTGGTCGGGATCGATGTCGACGGTCAAGGCCAGGTCGATGGGAACGGCCTCGGCGATGCCGACCTCGAAGGGCGTGTTCGGGTCCGACACCCCCTTGAGCCGCGCCAGGATGTCGGCCTGCAGCGAGTCGGCGCCGATGTACCAGACCCTCACCACCGTCCGCTGGCCGCGGGTGGCCCAGGCCCAGGCGACCTTCGCCGCAGTGACACCCGGGTAGGCCGACACGACGGCTTGGTAGTCCAGGAGCGACACCGCGCGGCCGAGAAACATCGCCTGCTGCGGCGCACAGGTCCGAATCCCGTCGGCGTCCTCGGCCTCCTCGCCGCCCGCCGCCGCGATGGGCTGGCTCACCCCCGCGAGCCCGGCCATCGGCTTGGCGATCTGCTTGATGGACCCCGCCTCGGGCGCGGCCGCGCCGGCACCGAACCGGAAGCTGGCCACCACGTTGCCCGAGCCCGTCGTCAAGCGTGCGCCGCGCAGGCCGTCGCCGAAGGTCACGGTGGCCGCGCCGTCTTCGTCGCAGCGCACGACGTAAACCCGGGCCGTCGCGGACTGGCCGTAGAAGCTCGTCACCTGCTCCCAGCGCACGCCGTCGATCCACACCTGCAGCGTGCTGGCCAGCCCTGAGGCGGTGGTGGCGCTGGTCAGGTACGTCAGCGGCTTCTTCTTCAGCGTGAAGCTCTGGTTGCCGACGGTCGCGTCGCCGCTGCCCAGGACCTCCCGGGAGACCGTCTCGCCGCGGCTCGCCTTCGCCACGTTCCCCCACGCCTCCACTGGCAGGGTCATGGTCGGGCGGGTCTCCACATCGGCCTCTGGCGTAAGCAGCGCAGTCTCGAAGTCCACGCTGCCGTTGAACGCGACGGCCTGCTCGTTCAGGTCGGTGACGAAGAAGCGGGCGCCGCCGGAGTCCTCGAAGGGCTCCCTCATCGGGCCGTCCAGCGCCAGCGCGTCCGTCGGCCCGAGCTCGGTCTTCGGCATCGCCGTCGGCGTGCCGACCAGCGCCATGCCGTGGTGGACGGCGATGTACTTCTTGTTTGCGTTGGTGATCGACGACGTGGTGGCCGTGTTGCGACTGGCGTTGCTCAGGTAGGCGTCCAGGTCGATCACGGTCGTCGGCAACTTGGCCTTCCCGACGTTGATGTCGGTGCTGACCGTCACGTCGAACGGCTTCTCCTCGATGTAGTCGACCTCGAACCAGGCGATCTGGGTGCCGTAGGTCACCAGGATGTGGTCCTCGGGCCGGATCGAGCGCGCGACGCCCTCGAGCGTGAGCTGGTCGGCTTGCACGACCGTCACCGTCGTCAGCGTCCACAGCCCCGTCGTCTGGGTGGGCCGATACAGGCGGATGTCTGCCAGCGCCGTCGCCTCGCTGATGCCGCCGAGGTCGCCGTCCAGCGAGACCTGGCGGTAAGGCTTCCCGTTGTCATCCTGGACGTCCTCGACGGCCTCGACGCGGCGCGCGATCGACGTGTACATGCTGCCGTTGGCCTGGACCAGGACCAGGTCCCCCTCGGCGACGGCGCCGGCGGTGCGCCGCGCCAGCAGGAACACGGCGCTACCGCTGTCCAGCACGCCCGCGTCGGCAAGGCTCGTTGGCTGGGGCGCCGCGATGTCCCACCGGTTGCGGGCCGGGTGGATGATCGTCTCGGCGTTCAGCTCGAAGACCTGCGGCGGCCCGCCGTCCACGGCTCCCGACCGGAACGCCGTGCCCAGGGGCAGGGTCACCGCGCGACGCCCGTCGGCCTTCAGCGCCAGCTCGACCGTGGCGCCCACCGCTGGCGTCGGGACGTAGCCCAGCAGCTCCACCAGCTTGCGGAGGCTGTGGCGCCGCCGTGCGGTCCGCAGGTACGCCTCGTGGGCGTGGACCTCGTCGTAGAACGACAGGATGTCGCCGAGATACGCCCACATCTCGAGCAGCATCAGCCCCAGGTCTGTCCCCTCGCGCGCGGTCCAGCGGGCGAAGGGGATGGCGTGCTCGGCGTCGGTGATGGCCGACAGGAGCAGCGCGCGCAGCTCCGGAAAGCCCACCAGTTGGCGCGCGATGGTGTCCAGGCCGGGCTCAATGTCCGACTTGGGCCAGGCCGGGCGTTGGTCACACAGGCAGCTCATGCGCCCCCCTCCATCACGAGCTGCAGGCTGCCCCGCTCCGGGTGCAGCGGGTCGTTGCTCACGCCGACGACCGCGTTGCTCTCGACCTCAAGGCCCTGCGGGTCCAGCGCCTGCCAGTCGAGGAAGCCGCGGCGCCGGACCTCGACGGCGCGAACCGCCTCCACCCCGGGCACGGCGTGGATGGCCGCCTCGAGCGCCGAGCGATGCAACGTGTCACCGAAGGCCCACCGGTCCGGCGCGAAGAACCCGGAAGCGCCGTCGGCGCCCACCAACGCGTCGCGGATCTCCGCCTCGACCTGCCCGCGGTAGCGGCTCGACGCGACGCAGATGGTGAGCTTCAGGTCCAGCCACGCGAAGACCGGGTCCTGCACGTGGGCCTCGTGCCCGGCCAGGCGGAAGCGCTCGAGCTGCGCGCTCACGACGTCGCGCGTCGCCTCGTCCAGCGTCACGCGCCCGATCGGGTCGGGCGTCGCGAAGACAGTGTGCCAGCTGCCGGTCCAGCGCACCTCGGCCCCGGCCCGATCCACCGAGTCGAGGCGCTCCAGCGCCTCCTCGTAGTCCTCCTCGGTGACCGCCCGGTAGGTCACGGCCCGCCACGCCTCGGGCGCCAGGCGCCGGACGTCTTCGAGCGCCTCGGCCTCCAGCCCGTTGGTCAGCGCGGTGGGGTTCGTCGCCGCCTCGACCCCCGGGAGTGCGTTGCTGGTGGCGGGGTCGACGAGCTCGAACTCGCGGCCCGCCGGCACGTTGCCAAGCGCCCCGCCACCGAGCCGGTAGCGCAGGGCGAACTTTGTGCCGCGCGCCGGGGACATGCCGAACTCACCATCGCCGAAGCGAATGGAGTACCCGTCACCGGTGCGGTAGTCGTAGTGGCGGATGGGATCGGGATCGTCGCGCCAGTAGCGCACGACCTCCTTCCACAGTCCGTCGTCCAGCGTGAAGGCCTTGTCTGACGAAACGGCGCTTGGCGACCCCAACAGGCTCCGCTGCCAGTCCCAGGTGTCGCCGCTGCCGCCGGTGGGGTCGACCTCCTGCAGCCAGACCTCGGGCTTCTGACTCAGGGCCAGGGTCTCGGTGTCGGCCACCTTTCCGATCGCCGTGTCGTCCTCGGGCACCCAGCTCAGCGGAATCTCGTCCGAGCCAGGTTCCTCCTCCGGGACACCCAGGCCGCGCAGGAACACCGCGCCGCCACCCGGCCCGGTGCGCTCGACGGCGTGCGGCACCTCGCCGCTCCACGCGTCGGCCTCGGGCCGGATCGTGAAGGGCTCCGGGGCCGCGCGCCAGTCCGGTCTCGTCTTCCCGGCTACGATGGGCACCACGTTTCCGTGCACGAGCAGCACGTCCAGGTCCATGTCGCTCGCGGTGACCCAGGCGTCGGACCAGCTCAGGCGCGTGTAGTTGGTCCCGGTCAACGCGTCCGTCGCCTCAACCACCTGATCGGGATCGTCGAGCACCACCCAGTTCACGCGAACCGGCAGCGCCGCGTCGGCCGGGACCGCACGCAGCAGGAGGCGTCGCGGGTAGGCTGGCAGCGCGTCGAAGTCCGCCTTGACCCACCCTTCCAGGTCCAGGCTCTTGCTTCCGGCCTTCAGGCAGGTGTCGTCCTCGTCCCAGATGTAGGGCGCCAGCCCGTTCAGTGCTGCGTCGACGATGTACGGGTCGGACGCCGCGCGACGCGTGATCATGTCCTCGATACTGGTGCCGACCTCGAAGACGATGGGCTTGCCGTCGTCGCGCGTCGCCTGTGCCGTCGCGCCGGCGGGGATGCTCACGGTCCCGGCGCCGCCGGTGACCTCGACGAGCAGCCACCCCGACGCAGCCAACCCGTCGTGCATCTCGAAGTCGACGAAGCGCGCGTGCCGGCGCACCGAGCGCCGCTGGGACGCCGTCTCCAGGTGCGCTTCGCGGGCGTGGCGATCCTGGGTGTAGGTCATCTCGTCGGCCAGGGCGGCCATCGACTCGAGCATCGTCATGCCCAGGTCAGCCTCCAGCCGGTCCTTCCAATGGGGGTGCCGCAGGCTGACCAGCTCTAGCAGCGCCTGCCGGTAGCTCCGCCAGTCGCGCGCCGAGTAGTCGATCGGAACGTCGACCGGCTCGTCCTCGGCGCAGATTGCCTCGGGCTCCTTGCAGTCCAGGCGGCTCTCGCAGCCCGCCTTGAACGTGAACTCCACCGAGCCGAAATAAGGGTCGACCAGCGCCGGATTGTCGGGCAGGGACAGCGTGTAGATCGAGAAGTCCCCCGGCGACACCGTCTCGACGCGCAGCGCGGGCCGGCCGAAGGTCGCGAGCGGCTCCCATGACAGCCCGGTGACCTCGACCGTCGGCACGCTGCTGTCGGGCGACGTGCTCTCGATGGTAACGTCGGTTTCCGCCGTGAACTTCGACGCCGTGAACGCCGACGTGACCGCCGTGTCTGCCCCCAGGAAGAACACCCACAGGGTCTGCTGGGTCGACGGCTCCACTCGGATGAAGTCGATGCCGACGAGGGACCCGTTGGCCTGCAGCAGCGGGAGGCGGTCCTCGGCCATCAGGGCGTCACCTCCAGGTTGAGGATGCGCCGCTCCTGCCGCGCCCGCAGCAAGTAGCTGACCCGCACCTCGAGGGTGGCGTCGTTGGCACGCGTGACCACGTCGTCGACGCGGATGACCGTGCCCATCCACTTGTCCAGCGCGGACTGGATCGAGACGTTCAGCAGCCCGACGGCTGCCTCGGAGTTGGGCGCGAACACCGTCTGCGCCAGGCCGCACCCGAAGTCCGGTCGGTTGACCCGCTCGCCGGGCGCCGTGAACAGCACCTGGAGCATCATCTGCTCGACGTGCTCGGCGTGGCTCGGCTCCTCCGCGAACATGCCGCGTCCGCGGTCGATGCCGGGCGGGAATCGGAACGAGTGGATGGGGTCGGGCATGGCTACACCGACTGCGCGCGGGTCTGGGTGGAGGCGACGATGACCGTGCCCTGCGGGGCGCCAGTGGTGGCGAGGCACAGCCCCGTGCTGCCCTGCGACAGCGTCGGAACGCCGCCCACGGTCACGCGGGTGTCAGCTACGACCCACTGGACCTGGACGCACGGGCTCGCCGCACCGCCGGGCGCAAACGTGCAGCCCGAGATGATCATCGCGTCCGTCTGCACGGCCACCGGGGCGCCCGCGGTCACGTTCGCGTTGCTGGCGACGATGTTGACGCTGCCTCCGTGGGGGCAGATCAGCGTGGCGCCGGAGTCGATCATGAAGCCCGACATCACCGAGCCTCCAGGGCGCCATTGTTCAGGCTAACGGCGCCGCCGCTCAGCTCCACCTTCGCAGGGCTAGCCTCCAGCGAGGCCTGGCTCCCCTCGAGCTTCAGCGTCGCCTGTCCGCCCTCGGCCACCAAGTCGGTGGTCAGCGTTACCACGGCGCCGTCGGTCTGCTCCAGCTTCATCTCCGATCCGTCGTCGTCGATCCGCAGCTCGGCGGCGGCGGTCTTGAGGACCTTCACCCCAGGCACCGAGTCGCCCGGAACCTGCCCGTCGCCCCAGAAGCAGCCCGCCCAGATCGGGTAGCCCGGATCGCCCGCCTCGAACTCCACCCAGACGCCCGTGCCCGCTTCCGGGATGAAGTACATGCCCACGCCGTCGCCCGCGTAGGGCACGCACGGCATCGCCCACACCTCGATGTCGCCAAGCACCGCCGGCACCTGGACATTCAGCCGCCCCAGCTTCGCCGGGTCGTCGTTGTCGACCACGATGCCCCGGTATTTGCCGAAGTGGCGCGACTGCACCCACGTCAGCATCTCGTCGACCAGGTCGCGCAGAATCATCCAGCCCCCCAAGCGTTGCGGGCGAGTTCGAAGCGCATCACGTGCCCTGTCGAGTCGATGGTGTGGCGCACGCGCGTGACCAGATACCGTCCGCTGTGTCGCCGCCCGGCGCCCGCCAGCTCGACTAGCGTGTGCGCCCGCAGCACGCCGCCCAGGGCTGACACCGTCGTGGACCCGGTCCCCTGAACGAACAGATCCGCCTCGATGAGCGCGCCCTCCGCCCGGGCCCGCAGGTCCGCTGCGTCGGCCGTTGGCGCGGAAAGAAGCATGGTCCGCGTGTCGCCGGTGATCTGCTGAAGCCCCTGGTCGCCCAGGAGCGTCAGCGGAGTGGAAGCCGCGCTGCCGTCGGCGGCCTCTAGCGTGCCGGCGTCCAGGGCCTTGGCTGTCGTCGATGTCGGCCGCTCCGCGTCCCAGCGCAGGTCCAGCGCCTCCAGGTTCGCCGGATCCAGGTTGATCGCCAGCTCCTGCGCCGCCGAGGATCCCAGGTCGAGGCGCTTGAAGTGCCCCGTCTCGATCCCGCTGGTCGCGTCGCAGTCGACCCAGAAGACGAAGCCGTTGCGACGCGCTAGGCGCTGGAGCAGCCGCAGGTCGGTCTCGCGCTGGACCAGGGGCCGCCCCGTCTCGCTGTAGCGGGCGTCCGTCGACGTCACGTCGGGGACCAGCCCGTACTCGGTCAGCACCAGCGAGGCCACGTCGCTGTCGGTCACCTCCAGGTGGGCCACCGTCTTCGTCTCGCGGTCCATGGTCATCGACGTGTCGGCGCCCAGCACCTCCAGTGTCGAACCCGCCCCACCGTGGAGGAGGTGGATGCGCTGCCCGGTGACAGGTCCCTTGACCAGGCAGACCTCGCCCTCGGGCGACGGCGCGCGCATGGACAACGTCGTGCCCGGCGATAGGCGCCCGTCGGACAGCCAGGTCAGGTCCCCGCCGGCCGGGGTAACCGCATACTGCAGGCTGAAGAGGGTCGGCTCGCCGAGCCGCTCGGTAACCTCGACGACCGTCGCGCCGGTGATCTCGGCGTCGGCGGTCTGACCCGAGTCCACGAGGATGGCGACCCCCTGCGGCATCGGCTAGCCCTTCACCGGGATGGGGATCTCGGCTTCCAGCATCAGCGCCTCGGGCACCACCGCGTCGGCCTGCTCCGCGATCCGCCAGAAGCCGGTCGGCTCGTCCAGGTAGCGCCCAGCGAGCACGTCCAGGCGGGTGTCGGCCTTGCGCTGGTGGTAACCGGCCAGCGTCTGGTCGGGCGGCGGCGCCGGCTCGACGACGGTGACCGTGCGCCCCCGGCGGTCGGTCACCGAGTAGGTCTCGGCGTTGGCGAAGCGGCTCTTGTTGTCGAACATGGCAGATGCTCCGGCAGGTCAGAAGGGCAGCAGTGACAGGACGTTCCCCAGGCCGCTCCCCATGTGGGCGGCGGCCAGGAGATCCCGCTGGACCCGGGTGTAGCGGTAGGCGCTGCGGGCGATCTCGGCCGCAATGCCGGTCTGGGCGCCCTCCCCTTCCTCGGGGAAGGCGCGGTCGGTAAGCACTTTCACGCCCAGGCTGACCGACGCGCGAATCGGATACAGTGTGGGCGACCATGCCTGCTCCTCGACGGAGTAGCCGGTGATGCGGATCGGCATGACCAGGCCGGGGCTGAACGACAGCAGCACCACCGGCACGATGGACCGAGGCACGGCGCCCGACGCGTCGCCGCTGATCAGCGAGACCACGTCGCCAAGCAGACCGCCGTCCTCCTCGACCGGGTAGAGCATGCGCTCCAGCGCCGCCAGCCGGTGGGCCACGCCGCTTACCGCCGCGATAGGGTGCTCGTCGGGCTCCTCCCAGTCGTCGGTTGCGTCGAACAGCAGGGTCAGATCCAGCGTCTCCTGCGGGTCGTAGGGCTGGATCTGGGGATCGGACTGGGCCTCGCCCTCGGGCTCCTCGCTGGACTCCGGCGGCGCCCACGGCTCGAGCTTCCGGGTCACCGACTCCGGGTTGTACTGGAAGGCCACCACATTCGGCACCGGACCGATGAGCCCCTCGGTCAGCTGGATCAGCGCGCCCTTGGTTAGCTTCGGGCTCCGCGGGAAGGCGCTCGCCACCGTCAGGCCTCCAGGCCGAGCTGGACGCTCAGCCGCAACACGATCTGCTCCGCCAGCTGGTCCAGCGGCTGCGCGGTCGGCAGGTTCACGTCGACCTCCAGGCGGCCCGCATGCGACGGGAAGCGCCCGATGGCGGCCCGCGCGGCCAGCCGCTCCTCCACGAGCGTCCCCAAACGCACGCCCTCGGCGCGCGTCAAGCCGGGCACGCGCAGAACCAGTTCGTTCACGTGGAGATCAGCGAGAGGCATGGAGCTCCAGCCTCGCCCGGTCGGCCCGGGACACGCCCCGCCCGACCTTCCAGAGCTCGCGCTCCACGCCGGACAGCAGGTGGGGGAAGGACACCGGCGCCGCATCGCGCCGCGCCTCCAGCAGGGCGGTCAGGACCGCCGACTTGATCTGCGCACCCGACAGGTCGAATGCGTTGGCAAGGCGCGTGAAGCCCTCCGTGAGCGTCGCCGCGGCCTCCGGACCTGCCATGCTCCCCACGAGCCGCTGCCAGAGGGTCAGCCGCAGCGCTGCGTCTGGCGGCGTGAACTCGATGACGTGCCGCAGGCGCCGCACGAAGGCCGCGTCCAGGTTGCCCCGACGGTTGCTCGCCAGGATTGCGAAGCCGGGCCACGTCTCGATGGCCTGCAGCAGGTAGTTCGTGTCGGTGTTGGCGTAGCGGTCGTGCGCGTCCTTGATCTCGGTACGCTTGCCGAACAGAGCGTCCGCCTCGTCGAAGAACAAGAGTGCGTCCAGCCGCTCGGCGGCTGCCAGCACCTTCTCGATGTTCTTGGAGGTCTCGCCGACGTACTTGGACACCAGCGCCGACAGGTCGATGCGGAAGAGGTCCACGCCAAGCTGCCCCGCGAGCACCTGCGCTGACATGGTCTTGCCGGTGCCGGGCGGGCCGGTGACCAGCGCGATGAGCCCCTTGCCCTGAGGGAAGAGGCGCTCGATCTCGGCGTCCTCCCAGAGGCTCCCGCGGACCTCGGCCTCGTAGGCCAACTCGCGGAGCAGCACGTCGACCGGCTCGCTGACGACCAGGTCGTCCCACGTGAACGTGCACGGCAGCCGACGCGCCAAGTCCCCCAGCTTATCGCGCATGGCGGCCTTGACCTCGATGGACGCAGCCGTCGCGCCGTCGGGAGCCAGCCACGCGGCCCGGCGCACCTCGCCCACGGTGACGCGGTGGCGCCGAGACAGCGCACGTAGCTCATTCGACGGCCACGCCGTCGACGCCGGCACAATGGCGCGCCACAGGGCGGCGCGCTCGTCCACGGTCGGCAGCGGCAGCGCCACGTCGATGTGGGGCCAGTCCACCGGGCCCTGGTGCCGGTCGCCGGGCCCGTTCAGCACGACCTGCACCGGAAAGCAGGGCGGGAACGGGCTCCACGAAGGCGGCGTCACCCAGGCCGGCCCGGCGTGGTCCAGCCAGGCCTGGCGCTGGGCCCGCAGCTCGACCGTGGCGCGCTGCTCGGCGGGCACCCCGCCCGTGTCCACGGCGATGAGCCCCAGCCCCAGCTTTCCGAGCACGCACGCTGCGAACGTACGGCGCCCGCTGCCGACCGGACCGTCGACCCGCAGCACGGCCCCGGGAGCACCAGTGCCCAGCACCTGCTCAAGCCGACGCGCCGTGTCCGTCACGGGCCACCGCGGGAGGGGGTCCAGCGGCCTCACCTGGCGTGCGTGGGCCAGCAGCGCGTCGTCGAGCACGGGCTCGCCCGACAACCACTGCACCAAGCTCGCGCACATGCTCACGAGCGCCGGCGCTCCCACGCGCGGAGCCTCAAGCGCGATCAGCTGCCACGCGAGCACGGGGCTCGCCTTCGACAGCACGAGGGTCCGGTCGTGGCCGAACAGGCGGGCCGCGGTGGCGAAGGTCGGCGCCGCGCCGGCGCCGCCGAGCAGCGCGCACAGCTCGCCAACCTGGGGATCGACCGACGCCGCCAGCACCAGCGCAACGAGATCCGCCTCGGCCAGGCTGAGGTGCAGCACCTGCACCAGGCGGTCGACGGGGGTGTCGGTCAGCGCGTCCCAGGCGTCGCGGGCTGAGCCGAGCTCGCTGCGCAAGGACGCGACCTCGGGGGTCTCCGCCTGCCACGCTGCCTCGGCCTCGGGCGAGTCCGCGTCGTCCAGCAGCGCCTTGACGCGGTCCCCATCGGCCAGATGCGACATCCACGCCAGCCGCAGCCGCGCGCGGAGTCGCACCAGATCGCATAGCACGCCCAGGTGCTCCGGCCGCTCCGTGCTCTCTTGGGCCACGGCGTGCATCAGGCAACCGCCCGCAGCCAGGTGGGCGTCGAAGACGCGCCGTTGACCGACACGCTAACAGGCTGGAGGCTCAGCTCGGGCAAGTCGGCGGGAAGGAAGACCTCGAGTGTGGTCTCGTCGACCACGCGGAACTGGCCCGCGGCGACGGTCCCCGTGACCAGGTTATCCAGCTCGACGGCCCCGACGCGCAGCCGCACCGAGCGCGGGTCCGCGGGATCGGTGGGGATCGGGTAGTCCGTCGTGCCCCGGAAGCGCCAGCCGCTGAGCGTGAACGCCGCCGCCTTGGAGACGTCGCCCAGCATCGGCCCGGCCGCGGCGACGGGATCGAGGCGCGGCGCAATGAGGATGGGCGTCTCGTTGGACGAGTTGACCACCGTACGCACCGACGAGCCGACCCTCACGGTGTTGCGGACCTGCACCGATGCCGACCACGTCCCCGGCATGGTGGGCGCGGACCCCATCCACTGCGCCACGGTGGCGAAGACCCGGTCGGCGCTGGCGACCAGTCCCCACTCGGCCGCGTCGACGTCGAATGCGCCGTGGTCTCCGCGCAACCGCAGCGCGGTGCCCTCGCCGTTGAGCGCGCTGCCCTCGAGCTCGAACGCCGCGTCGCCGTGCTCGAAACCGGGGGCGATGGCTGGAAAGCTCTCCCTCAGGGTGACCTGCGTCGGCCTCAGGGTGACGATGCGCGGAGCCGCCTCGCCGCCTACGACGATCGACGCGGTCGACCGGCTGCCGGTCAGGGTCGGCGCGCCCGTCGCGAAGATGCCTGAGCTGTACTCGAGGACCGGCGAGGACGCCGTCACAGCCGGCTCCGGCTCGATCATCACCACCGAGACCTGGTAGTAGGCGGCCATCCGGAGCGGGGCCTCGCCGGCGGTCCAGTAATCGACCGCGTCGTCGGACGGCACGGGCCGGAGCGCGATGCGGAAGCGGTTCTGCCGGCCGTGCAGCCCGAACTGCTCGAGCACGGGCGAGGTGTCCACCACCTCGTCGTCGGTGATGATGGCGTAGTCGTGGAGCACCCGCATGGCGCAGCCCATCAGCGTCTGCGCGAGCAGGCACCCGTCGATGGTGTCGCCCACCTGAGCGGTGAGCTGGTAGTACAGGTTCAGCCCCAGCGACTTCTCGCGCTGGCTCCCGCCGCCCAACCCGTCGCCGGCTTCGTTCTTCGAGTGGGCGTCCTCGGCGACGTGGTAGAGGTACATGCCCAACTGCGCCGCGCCTCCCGCCAGGACCACGTCGGGGGGCATGGGCGACACGGACAGCGTGAGGCCCCCGCCGGACGGCCAGCCGGCGGTCTTCGGGCAGGCGTTCTCCAGCAGCCAGGTCAACGTCTGCGTGACCTTGCACAGGTCGGCGAGGGACATCAGCTCTGCCCGAGGCCGAAGGGGAGCCTCGACGACGAGCCGGCCTTGGTGTCGAGCCGCGCGCCACGGCGGCGGGGGCGGCGGGGTACCGGGGGCGCAGGCGGAGTGGGCCGCGTGACCTCTACGACCAACCGGCGGATGGTGACGGACGGGCGGGCCCGAGGCGCAGGTGCGGCGACCGGCTGCGCCACGACCTGACCCGGGACCTGGCGCAGCAGGTCGTCCAGGCTCTGGACCGGGGTGGCGGCGGCGGCAGGTTCCGGCGGCGCCTCGGCGCTCCGCTCGGCGGGCTGTGGGCCCTGCGCACGAGCGCGCTCAGCGGAGGGGACCACGGCGCGATCCGCGTCGGGGCGCGACGCTGCAGCTGCCTCGCGCACCGTCTCCTGCACCACGCCGTGCACGACGTGCACGACGCGCTCCTCGCCACCCACCTGCTCATGCGGCCCATCCGCGAGACGCGTTGAATCTGGCGGTGGGTTCCGCTCTCTCGCGCCCGGTCGGACGTCCGGCGCCATCACCCGCTCGGGCGCCGGCTGTGCGGCCTTGGATGAGACGAGCTCGCTGGCCGGTGGACGCTCCGCCGGCAGCCTCACGGGCGCCGCGATGTCGCCGCGCGCCGCGAGATCGTCCGGGGGCAACGCCACCGAGTCCGGACCGTCGGGCGTGGTCCTGGCGCGGGGCTGCGCCGTGGCCTTGGGAGCCGCCTGTCCCATTGCTCGGTGGGCGATGCGCTCGAGGTAGTTCACGCCGCCCCTCCGAGGCCCTCGCGCTCGAGAAGCGCAACGAACGCCCGCCGATCGACTCGCGGGAGCCCCAGGATGTCGGCCAGGCCCCAGCCATAGGCGCGCGCCAGCATGTGGACCTCGCCCAGCAGGCCCGAGCGCTCGCGGAACAACGCGCCTAGGAGCAGGTCCTGGACGCTCACGTGGACGGAGTTGTCGCCGCCGCACTCGGGGCACCGCGCGTCGGCCTCCAGGTCCAGCACCGGCGCAGCCTCCTCCAGCGCCCGTGCCGCGGCTGCCAGGTCGACGTCGCCGCGCCCTTCGCCGGGCTCGACGATGCAGCGACGCAGCAGCACCTGCGCGGCCGACGCAAGGGGGAGCGACGCGACGGCCTGCTCGTCCTCACCGGTCGGCACCCTCAGCTGCGTCCCGTCCTCCAGCCGAACCTCGCGCTTCAGCGGCGCGAACTGCACCTTGTCCACCAACGCCGTCAGCGCGAAGCCCAGGTCGAACTGCTCGGCGCAGCCAGCGCACGTGGCGGTGGCCGCGACGTGATCCCCGAAGCTGTCCCGGTACACGGACGCGAGCAGGCGGTCCCGCTCGGCGACTGTCAGGCGAGCGGCGTCGCCCGGCCCGGCGCAGGTGCCCGGCGCGTCGGCGAGCAGCCGGTCCAGCAGGTCGCACGCCTGGTGCGCGTCGGTCCCGACGACGGCCTGCTCGTCCACACCCCGGAGCGCCATGAGCCGAACGTGACCGTCACCGAGCCGAACGACCGAGGAGGGGGTCGGCAGGACGTCGGACACGTCAGGCCTCCGTGGGTTCGGTCACTGCGTCGTCGCGGACCCAGCCCTCGTTCTGCAGCGTCAGCATCTCGATGGCTACCGCGTTGCCGTTGGCGTCCATCTCCGGCAGCGACGAGTACTCCGACACCCAGCAGCGGAACACTTTCCACGCGAGCGCCACCTGGCCAGCCTCATTGAGCAGCTCGACGACGACGTCCTTGCGGAAGTTCTTCAGCGAGATCGCCGCGTCGCCATCCGTGCTGTAGACGAGGTTCGCCCAGCCCTCGAACTCGGTGTCGTGCGTGACGCCACGCTCGAGCGTGATGGGCTCGAACTTCCAATGGCTCGGCATGACCCGGACCGTGCTGGGGTCCCCGCCCTCCCGGTGGGTGACCGGCTCGGTCGAGCGCTTCAGCGGGCTCATCTTGCTGACGCCAGCCACGTAGCGGCCATCCCACCTCAGCCGGAACTTGAAATTCTTGTAAGGATCGAATCGTTGGGTGTTGACGGTGAACTGTGCCATGGCGCGGTGGTCCTCCCCTACCTGACGTTCGATACAGCCGACGAGATCGGGACGATCAGACCTCGGACTGACCAGCCATCTGCTGCAGCGACAGCACGACGAACTCGGCGGGCTTCAACGGCGCGAAGCCGACCCACACGTTGACAATGCCCAGGTTCTGGTCCGTCGTGGTCGTCGTCTCGCTGTCGCACTTCACGAAGTAGGCGTCCGCCGGCTTGGTGCCCTGGAACGCCCCCCTGCGGAAGAGGTCGTGCATGAAGGCGCCGACGTTCAGACGGATCTGCGCCCACAGCGGCTCGTCGTTGGGCTCGAAGACGACCCAGCGCAGCCCGCGGTACAGACTCTCCTCCATGAAGTTGGCGAGCCGTCGCACTGGTACGTACTTGTACTCGCTGCCGGCCTCGTCGTAGCCATCCATGGTCCGGGCGCCCCAGACAATCACGCCGTCGGGCAGGTCGCGGATGACGTTGATACCCTTGGGGTTCAGCACGCCGTTCTGGGCGTCGCTGAGCCGCTGCCCGACCCCGACGATGCCACGCAGGTCGGCGGCTGTGCCTGCCGGAGCCTTCCAGACGCCGACCGTGCTGTCGGTGCGGGCCATGATACCCGCGACGGCGCCGACCGGGCTGATGGACACGGTGAGGCTGCCCTCGCGGATCTCCAGGCGCGGGTAGTACAACGCCGCGTACTGCTTCGAGACGCCGACCCGCAGGCCGTTGATCTGGTTGGACGGGACCTGGGCGCCGCTCCAGTCGACGGGCGGCTCCATCAGCAGCAGCGCCCGGCTCTGCTCTGCGAAGACACTCGCGTTGGCCCACAGGGAGTCGACTAACTCCGGTTTGTCCTTCGCCCGCGGCAGCACCAGAAGGTTGAAAAGGTCCACCTCCTTTCGAACGATGTTGTACGCATCGTCGTAGCTACTGGTGTCCAGCCCTCCGGCGGAGCCGTTGGCGCCGGCCGAGCCCAGGGTCTGGAACGTGCCCCCGCCGCTGGTGCCCAGACTGTAGTAGCGGACGTTGTCAACCGACCCGGCTCCTGGCGTGGTGATGACCCAGCCGCTGGTGCGGTTGTCGTCGGAGCCCGCCGCAACGGGCCCGTCGGTGGGCACCACGACCAGGCGCCACCCCGACAGCTCCGCCTGCCAGGGGAACGACTCGCCGGCGGCGACCAGCGCCGAGTTGGAGGCGATGGCGTTGATCCCGTCGCGGAGCTCCCCGAGCTTGTCGGCCAACGTCGTGCCTGGGAGCGCGATGGCTACCGGCCCCACGACGGTCGCGATGCCCAACGAGTCGTACTTGTTGAGCGACACGTTCGTGCTCCCGGCGCCCGCCAGAGCCGCCATGTCGGAGAGCGTCAGCGGGCTCAGCGTCACGCCGGTCGGAGCGGGTCGGAACGCCGCATACGCGCCGATCTCCAGGCCCCCCTGCTCGGCGCCGATCTGGAGGTGGGCGGCCGCGTCGTCCGTCGTCGACGTGCGCACGCGGACGCTGCCGCCGGTCGCGAGGCTGGACGTGAAACGCAGCAGCACCTCCGTGCCGAAGGTCTCGAACGAGGTAGAGAAGGACCCGGGCAGGGTCAGCGTCTGCGCCGCGAAGGCTGCCGTGATGGCGGAGTCGATATCGCCAGCGGTAGTCGTCGCGTCGGTGTTCGCGGCCGGCAGGGTGACCCCGATGTACGGGCTGCCGTCGACGCTGATGCGGATCTGGTTCCGAGCCGACGTCACCGCAGCGTCCCAGGCCGCGATGAAGTTGGCGTCGGTCGAGTCGTCGAGAGCGAGCGCGCCCGTCGACGAACTTGGATCCGGGGTCAGCGGCGTTCCCTGCACGGCTGCCGTCACCAGCTTGGAGTTGGAGTTAAGGAAGGTCTGGACGTAGTTGCCGCTCGACGGGTCCATGGACAGCCCGGTCCACGACTCCGTGTCCTGGGCGACAATGGTCCCGTTGCCCCGGTCGGCCCAGCGGAACAACGTGATGTTGAACGTCCCCTCGGGGTCGTTGCCGTTGTAGGTCAGGGTCGCGCGGATCTTGTCGCCGTCCGAGCCGGGGTGCCGGGCCGTCAGCCGCAGCACGTCGGTGTCGTCCTCGGCCTCCAGCGTGACCGCCGCCTCGGTGGCGCCGTCGGCCACGCGCAGGACGTAGCAATCGGTCAACCCGTTGAGAAAGGCGAGCTTCACGTGCCGCGTCATGTCGCCCGCGGAGGTGTCGGCACCGTAGACTCGCTCGTAGTCCGTATACGAGAAGCAGCGGGTCGGCTTGTCGACGGGGCCGGTCTTGGTGAAGCCTATGAACAGGCCCACCGAGGTGCTGACACCGCTGATGGTGCGCACACCACTGGGGACTTCCTTGACGTAGACGCCAGGGTACGAAACTGAGGCGGCCATTTGCATCCCTCCAGCGCGCAGTCGTCACATCCACCCTGCGCGAACCGGCCAGCGATGTTTCCAAGTCTCCAGTCCTACCAGCGCGAGCACTGCAAGGACTGATTCCCTCCAACAGTTCCTCTCTCATATCACGCCCAGGAACACCGTGGCCACTCTAATCGGGGTTCGAGTTGATCGGGATCAACTCCCAATCACGACGTTGAATCCAGAACCTCCAGCGCAATGGGTCACAACGTCCCACACCCCTCAGAAGGACAACGACCGGCTGTTGATCGAGGCGAACACGTCAGTCCCCGGCCCAGTCAACGTCTCGACGGACGAGTGGAAGCAACAGCCAGGATTCCTCTGGCCGGGCCGAAGGTGGTCGACACGCCTAGATCGGAGCGATTCCAGCCACTTGAGATCGTGCGCGAGAATCGCCGCTTGAATTTTCGCCGGAACGGTGGGCACCTCGGAGGCTAGGCAAGGATACGGCCGCCCTGAAGATCTTCTGCGGAGGTTGCTCAGCACGGATCCCCGCTACAAGGAGAGCTACTACCGCGAGCGCCGCTGGATCGCGAATGCCCTGCGCCTGGAGTGGAACCGGGCCGCTGAAGCGGTCGGCGTCAAGGTGCGCATGTACGAGGGCACCAAGCACTCGAGCGCGAGCCGCTGGCACTCCTCAGGAATGCCGCTCGAGCTGGTGCGCCGGATGCTGCGACACCGGGACGTCCGTTCAACGGAGCGCTACCCGAAGCTCGCAGACTCGGCGCTCGTGGAGGCCTTCGGAGCACATCACGCCCGGCGTAGCGACCGCCGCCAGACCCGAAAGCGTGCTCAAGGTGTGCTCAAAGGCCGAAAAGGCACCCGAAAAGCCCAACGAAATCAGGCACCTGTGGCGAGGCGGACGGGACTCGAAAGCCCAACCTCCGGCCGTAAGTGCCCGGAAACGCAGGGATCCGGAGCCCTGAAAGTTGTATCCCGCGTGTATCCCAGGTCTGGAGTGGTCCTCAAGGGTCTGCTCACTCAAGCCGATATTAGCCTTGACTGATAATTAGCTTCAGCTACTACTCTGTGATCCTGGGGGATGTCTGAACCGTTGACGGAGGTCGAGTACACCGATGAGTTCGGCGTCTGGTGGAATGGTCTCACGGAAGCCGAGCAAGAAAGCGTCGCGCAAGGAGTCGGTCTCCTCGAGGCAAGGGGCACTACGCTTGGGCACCCGTACAGCTCGGGAGTCGCCCAATCGAGGCACACGCACATGCGCGAGCTTCGGATCCAACACCAGGGCCGACCGGTTCGCGTGTTCTACGCCTTCGATCCACACCGGGCTGCGATTCTGCTGGTCGCTGGCGACAAGACCGGAGACGGCCGTTTCTACGACCGGATGGTCCCGATCGCAGACCGCCTCTACGACGAGCATCTCGACCAGTTGAAGCGCGATGGCGCTACCTAGAAAATCGATCCGAGACCAGAGAGAGACGACCATGGCACGACCGTTCAAGGAGCTACGAGACCGGATGAGCCCCGAGGCTCGTGAGCGCGTCAACCGCCGCGTGCGCGATGCGCTGCAGGAGATGACCCTACAAGAGCTTCGACAGCGGGTCAGCGGGCTGACGCAGACGCAGCTGGCCGATCTGATGAAGGTCACACAAGGGGCAATCTCCCAAGTCGAGAACCGCCACGACGTGTTGCTCAGTAAGCTCGCGAGCTACGTTCACGCGCTCGGTGGCGAACTCGAACTCATCGCGCGCTTCCCGGACACCAACGTGCGAATCACCCAATTCGACAGCGAAGACGAGGCGCTGACCGCGGCCAACGAGTAGACCATCCAGGATCCAGCCTTCCAGCACCCACGACTGCTGAAGGGCCTCGGCGGAAGAAGCGCTCGAGCCGGTAGAATCACGCCGATGGGCGACGCGGAATCGAACCGGACCACGCTGCTCGAGCGGATTGCCCGAGAAGAGGCTCAGCTCGCCCGCGCGGAGGCGAGCCGCCAGAACGCGGAGAAGCGCCTCTCGGCCCTCAGAAGCCAGTTGGCCGCCGTCGCCCCCGAACGTTCTTCAGCGGCTCAGCAACAGACTGCACTCACGCCGATGTCGGCCGCGGAGAAGGTCGATCTGTTCCAGACACTCTTCCGCGGCCGAACCGATGTCTTTCCAACCCACTGGCACAATGCCCGGAAGCAGACCAGCGGATACTCACTGGCCTGTTCGAACGAGTGGGCTCCCGGCGTCTGCGAGAAGCCCCGCGTCAAGTGTGGGGATTGTCCCCACCAGGCATTCCGGGCGGTCACGCACCAGGTGATCCTCGACCATCTCCAAGGTCGACACATCGCTGGTGTCTATCCTCTTCTCGAAGACGAGACCTGCTGGTTCCTCGCTGTCGACTTCGACAAGGCTGACTGGCAAGCGGACGTTCGGGCATTCTGCCAGACCTGCGAACGCTTCGGGCTTCGCGCGGCTGTCGAGCGCTCACGCTCCGGGAACGGTGCGCATGTTTGGTTCTTCTTCTCCCAGCCGGTTCCGGCCATCGATGCCCGGCGCATGGGCTCGTACCTGCTGACCGAAACGATGGCGGAGCGGCACGAGCTGCCAATGACATCTTACGATCGGCTCTTCCCGAATCAGGACACGATGCCCCGCGGCGGGTTTGGCAACCTGATCGCCTTGCCGCTCCAGCATGCTGCGCGCCAGCAAGGGAACACCGCATTCGTCGATGGGAACTGGGCGCCCCTCCCGGACCAGTGGATCTACCTCGCTTCGATTCCTCGCATCGAGCCAGCCGTCGTCGAGAAACTTGCTGGCGAGGCCTCGAATCTCGGCAGGGTCCTCGGCGTCCCGATGGTCGGAGATTTCGAGAACAGAGCCGGTTCGGCCCTGCCAATGCGCGCTCCATGTGCCTCCACTGCACTTCCCAGCCAGGGAGCCCCGCCAAATCGAGTACGGGCGATCCTCGCGGGGCGGCTGTTCGTCGAGAAGACAGGTCTCTCGTCCCCCCTTCTCAACGAGATCAAGCGTCTTGCCGCGTTCCAGAACCCTGAGTTCTACAAGAAGCAGGCGATGCGCCTCTCCACCGCACTCACACCCCGAATAGTCAGCTGCGCGGAGGATCTTACAGAGCACGTAGCGCTTCCGCGCGGATGCCTGGGCTCGGTCGAAGACCTGATGAGCGCGCACGGGGTTGGACTGGTCGTTCAGGATGAGAGGACACTTGGCAACGATCTCGAGGTCGGGTTCCATGGCGAACTCAGCCCGGAACAGGCCCGCGCTTCGAAAGCACTCCTCGCTGCGGATACAGGGGTCTTCGTGGCGCCCCCGGGCAGCGGAAAGACCGTACTTGGCATCCAACTCGTCGCGGCGCGCGCTCGAAGTACGCTGATTCTCGTACACCGGACACAGCTCCTCGAGCAGTGGCGCGCACAGCTCGCTCTCTTCCTCGAGCTCCCTGCGAAGGAGATCGGACAGATCGGCGGAGGAAAGCGCAAGGTCACCGGAAAGCTCGATGTGGCCATGATCCAGAGCCTTGTCAAGAAGGGCGACGTGGCAGACGAGGTGGATGACTACGGTCACGTGGTCGTCGACGAGTGCCACCACGTCCCGGCAGTCTCATTCGAACGTGTGATGAGCGAGGTCCGGGCGAGGTACGTGGTCGGGCTCACAGCAACACCGAAACGGCGGGACGGCCATGATCCGATCTTGTCGTTCCAGCTCGGTCCGATCCGCGACTCGATCGATCCACGAAGCAGCGCCGCACGAAACGCGTTCCAACACTCGCTCATCGTGCGGGAGACAGCATTCCAGATGCCGGGTGGCGATTCGGCTCCAACGATTCAGGCTGTCTACGGTCAGCTTGCAGCGAACGACGAGCGGAACGAGCTGATACTGGACGACATCCTGCGGGCTCTCGAAGCCGGGCGATCGCCACTGGTCTTGACTGAACGCAGAGATCACCTCGACCACTTGACCGAACGGCTGAGCCGCATGGCACGGAACGTGATCGTGCTCCGCGGTGGAATGGGATCGAGGCAGCGAAGAGCCACGGCAGAACAGCTGGCCGAGATTCCCGACGATCAAGAGCGGCTGATCCTGGCGACGGGACGTTTCGTTGGTGAAGGGTTCGACGACGCCCGACTCGACACGCTGTTCCTGACGATGCCGGTCTCTTGGAAGGGCACTCTCGTCCAGTACGCGGGGCGGCTGCATCGAAGCTATCGCGGCAAGAGCGAAGTCCGGATCTTCGACTATGTGGACACTCAGGTGCCGATGCTGGCGCGGATGTTCACGAAACGCCTCAAGGGCTACACGGCGATGGGATACAGGCGACGAGTCCAGAGAGAAATCGAAAGCGCCGCGAACGAGCACACCATCGAATATGACTACGAAGCGCCGCGCGGTGCGGATGAAGATCCGTTTTGAGGGATACCAACTCGAATCCGGGCGAGCTCCGCGAATCTGGCGCCCTGACAAAGACCAGTGGGTGCAAAGGACCGACCAAACCAATCGTCGCCGCAACCAAGCGCAGCCAACCCGAGGAACCAATCACAACCAAAATGAAAATTGCTTAGCAAATTCAATAAGTTATGGCGGGGCGGACGGGACTCGAAAGCCCAACCTTCGGCTGTAAGTGCGCGGAAACGCAAGGATCAGGATCCCTGAAACTTGTATCCCGCGTGTATCCCAAGCCTGGCGCTTCACCTCAGTCGAGGACCGCGTCGACGACGCGCTCGACCAGCGCACCGCCGAGCCACGACAGGAGCGGCAGCAACAGCACGATCCCGAAGCGCCGAAGGGTCGCTGCGTCGAACGGCCACTCGCGCGCCCGGTCGAGACGGGCCTCGAAGGCCAGAAGGCCGGGCAGGCGCTGCGCGGCTTCGGCCGCCCCGGGACCGAGGGCGGCTACAGCCTCGCGGTCGCGGCGGATCTCTTGGCGCACGCGCGCGATCTCGGCGCGCTTGGCCGTGCGCAGGTTGCGGTGCACGCCGCGCATGGGGATCAGGAAGGCGCCGGCGGCCACGGCGATCAGGAACGCGCTCGCCGTCAGCTCGGCGAAGCTGCCCTCGGTGATCGCGATGGAAAGGGAGGCGAGCGCCGCCGCGCCCGCCCACAGCAGGGCCGCGCGCAGGGCCATGCGGCCGAGCGGCTCGAAGCGCTCGCTCTCGAGCGGGTCGGGGGCGGGAAACGCGCCGGCGGCCCGCGCCACGGCGCTGAGCTGGGACAGGGTGAACCAGGCGGCGCGGGTCGCCAGCCAGAAGGCGATGGCGATGGCCAGGACCGAGAGCAGACCGTCCGGGTTCCAGGCTCGCAGCAGCAGAAGGTCGCGGGCAGGCGGATCGATCGAGGCGGTGAAGAGCAGGCCTGACGCGAGACCCGCGACGCCGGCCACCCGCCCCCCGCGCAGGGTGGGCTCGTCCAGGCCCTCGAGCGCGCCGGCCAGGCGCAGGGCGTCCAGGTCGGCCGTGTTGCCCGCCGCGATCGCCGCGCCCGCGGCCAGGGCGTAGCCCGCCACCGCGGCCGAGAGGGCGAAGCCGAGCTGGGAGTCCGTGAAGGGACCGATCATGATCACGTCGTCCGCGTCGAGCGGACCCGCCACCAGCTCGACCAGCGCGTAGAGGCCCAGCATCAGCCCCGTGAGCAGCAGGCCCACGGCCCAGGCCGGAAGCGGCAGCCGCTGGACGACGCGCCACTCGAGGCTGCGCGCCCAGCCGACAGTGGAGTCGGCTTGGAGTTCGGCGCGGGCGCACGCCGTCACGGACTGGCGAGCTCCCGGATGCGCGGCTTCGCGAGGGCGTGCGCACCCACCGGCGAGGAGAGGCCGCGCACCGTAGATGTGGCGCGCAGCCCCACACCGCAGCTCGCGCAGAAGGCGGCGGCAGGCGGGGCCTCGATGGCGCAGCGCGAGCAGATCATGACGGCGGGAGTCTACTCCGTTCTCGGCTGTGCGTTCTCACTATCGGATCGGCCGCTCCCCGTTGCTGAGTCAGAACCGGGAAAGCGTATCGCACGCCCAACCAGCCCCGGTAGCCTGGTGAGTGTGCGCGGGATCGTGCAGGCTCCCCGCTTGTCGTGGTTGCCCTGCTCTCTTTCGCGATCGCCCTGCTCCACTCGCTGCGGGCCTGCTTCCGCAACCAGAGTGAGCAGGCCCTCGTCGAGCTTGCCCTTCGCGAGCAGCTCGCAGTCCTCGCCCAGCCAGGACGACGACCCAGGCTCACGTCCTTGGACCGTGCCTTCTGGGTCCTGCTGCGCCAGCTCTGCCTCGCTGGAGGGAGGTCCTGGTCGTCGTCCAGCCCGAAACGGTCGTGCGCTGGCACCGGAAGGGGTTTCGCCTCTACTGGCGGTTCCGCTCCGGGAGGCGACCCGGCCGGCCGCGCATCCCCAAGGAAGTGCGACTGCTCGTCCGGCGCATGGCGCTGGAGAATCCGTGGGGTGCCCGAAAGATCCACGCCGAACTCGCGAAGCTCGGTATCGAAGTCAGCCTGGCGACCGTCTCACGCTACCTCCCGAGGCGACCACTAGATCCGGCGCGAGGACAGAACTGGCTGACTTTCCTACGGAATCACAAGGATGCCATCGCGGCGATGGACTTCTTCGTCGTCCCGACCGTTCGCTTCCAGCTCTTGTACGTCTGGTTCGTCCTCGACCATGATCGGCGACGGCTGATCCATTTCAACGTTACGACGAGTCCGACGGCCCGCTGGACGATCCAGCAGTTGCGGGAGGCATTTCCCTCGGACACCGCCCTTCCCTTTCTCGTCTACGACCGCGACTCGATCTTCTCGGCAGAGGTCACCGCCACGGTTCGGAACCTTGGGATCGAGCCCGTACGAACGGCGTACCGCAGTCCCTGGCAGAACGGGTTCGCCGAACGGTGGGTGGGAACCTGTCGGCGCGAGCTCCTCGATCACGTGATCGTTTTCGGCGAGGGCCACCTCAGGCGGCTTCTTGCGAACTACGTCGCCTACGAAAACGTCGAACGAGTACACACGGTCCTCGAGGATTCACCCAGCGGTAAGCGGCCGGATATCGCCGTTCTTCCCGGGCTCGCCGGCGAGATGTAGACCCACCGCATGACAATCCGGGAGGAGGCGGCATGCGGGTGCAAGCGAACGGGAAGGTGAGGCGGTCGAGCGAGGAGTGGCGGGAGATTCTCGACCGGTT